>NZ_JAHZSO010000155.1:0-1134 GCF_028421345.1 Escherichia sp. S10b | reverse complement strand
GGGGTCGATGTCTGATATCGGATTCAATTGATATCCATACAGGTTCCATCCCCCCTTCAGTCCAATCGGATCCTGAGTGATATACCGCCCCTGCAGCGGGTCATAATAGCGGTGGCGGTTATAATACAGGCCGGACTCCTCATCATACTGCTGCCCCGGCAGGCGGATGAGCTGCTGCAGCTGGTGCGGGTTCTCTTCATTCAGCTGGTTACCCCATTCATCATATTCTGCGCACCACGCTGTTGCCCCTTCCGTGCTGATGAGCGCCAGCGGCAGGCCGCGATGGTCGCAGTGGTACAGGTGGATTTTTCGCGCCGGCGTGTACACCGGGTCCATCTGGTTTTGCATCTGCTCCACGGTCAGGCCGCACGATGCCAGCCAGCGGCGGCTTTCCTCACTCACCCGGTCAGCCAGGATTTCACTTTCCAGCCGGTCGAGCATCTGCACCAGCACCGGCGGGAACACCACACTGCCACCGTCTTCGCCGCCGGACTGCTGAAGGGCATCCGCCAGGCTGCGGCGCTGCGTTTTCGCCAGCTCACCGGTGGCAGTTTCGATTTCACTTTCCAGCCGGTCGAGCATCTGCACCAGCACCGGCGGGAACACCACACTGCCACCGTCTTCGCCGCCGGACTGCTGAAGGGTATCCGTCAGGCTGCGGCGCTGCGTTTTCGCCAGCTCACCGGTGGCGGTTTCAACTCTGATGAGTGGCGTGAAGCTCCCCGGCTGATAAATCGTCTGGATGCGGGTTCTGTCGTTCTGTATTGTGGTCAGCCGGTCGCCGTCCCAGCCGTACCTGGTCACTTGCGGTTTCCGTGACAGCGACATCCAGCCCGTCAGGTCCCGTTCACGCCGCCATACCCGTTTTGCCACCCTGCGGCCCAGCGGGTCGTAAAGATAGCGACTTTCGACCAGCGGCTCTTCATATTGTGTCCGCGTGTAGTGCACCAGCCGGTGCTGACTGTCGTAATGGTACCGGTGAGTCCGCTCATCATCCGTGCGGATAACCCCTTCCGGGATGAGGTCGGTTTTCTCCGTCAGCCTGCCGTGACGGTCATACCGGTAAAGATAGTGCGCGTCACGGGCGATACGGTTATCCGGCCACATGCTGAGGGTGCTGTCCGGGTGCAGCTC
>NZ_JAHZSO010000154.1:0-1697 GCF_028421345.1 Escherichia sp. S10b | reverse complement strand
TCTGTCTGCCGTGTGGCTGACGCACGACCCGGAATACCCGGAGAATTTACCTGCCGCGCCGCTGGTGCGCTATGGCTGGACGCCGCGCGGCGAACTGGCGGCAGTGTATGACCGCAGCAATACACAGGTGCGCAGCTTTACTTACGATGATAAATACCGGGGCCGGATGGTGGCGCACCGTCACACGAGCCGACCGGAAATCCGTTACCGTTACGACAGCGACGGGCGGGTGACAGAACAGCTAAACCCGGCAGGCTTAAGCTACACGTATCAGTATGAGAAAGACCACATCACCATCACCGACAGCCTGAACCGCCGTGAAGTGCTGCACACGCAGGGCGAAGCCGGGCTGAAGCGGGTGGTGAAAAAGGAACACGCGGACGGCAGCGTCACGCAGAGTCAGTTTGACGCCGTGGGCAGGCTCAGGACACAGACGGATGCCGCAGGCCGGACAACAGAATACAGCCCGGATGTGGTGACGGGCCTCATCACGCGCATCACCACGCCGGATGGCAGGGCATCGGCGTTTTACTATAACCACCACAGCCAGTTAACGTCAGCCACCGGGCCTGACGGGCTGGAAATAGCAGGGCGAAGCCGGGCTGAAGCGGGTGGTGAAAAAGGAACACGCGGACGGCAGCGTCACGCAGAGTCAGTTTGACGCCGTGGGCAGGCTCAGGGCACAGACGGATGCCGCAGGCAGGACAACAGAGTACAGCCCGGATGTGGTGACGGGCCTCATCACGCGCATAACCACGCCGGATGGCAGGGCATCGGCGTTTTACTATAACCACCACAACCAGTTAACGTCAGCCACCGGGCCTGACGGGCTGGAATTGCGCCGGGAATATGATGAATTGGGCCGTCTGATTCAGGAAACTGCCCCTGACGGCGATATCACCCGCTACCGTTATGATAATCCACACAGTGACTTACCCTGCGCAACGGAAGATGCCACCGGCAGCCGGAAAACCATGACGTGGAGCCGTTACGGTCAGTTGCTGAGCTTCACCGACTGTTCCGGTTATGTAACCCGTTATGACCATGACCGCTTCGGGCAGATGACGGCGGTGCACCGCGAGGAAGGGCTGAGTCAGTACCGCGCATACGACAGCCGTGGACAGTTAATTGCCGTGAAAGACACGCAGGGCCATGAAACGCGGTATGAATACAACATCGCCGGTGACCTGACCGCCGTCATTGCCCCGGACGGCAGCAGAAACGGGACACAGTACGATGCGTGGGGAAAGGCCGTCCGTACCACGCAGGGCGGGCTGACGCGCAGTATGGAATACGATGCTGCCGGACGGGTCATCCGCCTGACCAGTGAAAACGGCAGCCACACCACCTTCCGTTACGATGTACTCGACCGGCTGATACAGGAAACCGGCTTTGACGGCCGCACACAGCGTTATCACCACGACCTGACCGGCAAACTTATCCGCAGCGAGGATGAGGGTCTGGTCACCCACTGGCACTATGACGAAGCAGACCGCCTCACGCACCGCACCGTGAAGGGTGAAACCGCAGAGCGGTGGCAGTATGACGAACGTGGCTGGCTGACAGACATCAGCCATATCAGCGAAGGGCACCGGGTGGCGGTGTATTACGGATATGATGAGAAAGGCCGGCTGACCGGTGAGCGTCAGACGGTGCATCACCCGCAGACGGAAGCACTGCTCTGGCAGCATGAGACC
>NZ_JAHZSO010000153.1:0-2302 GCF_028421345.1 Escherichia sp. S10b | reverse complement strand
AACGACCGGAAAATCACGGCAGACGGGAAGGAGGGACCGGGTGACCGCAGCGGCGAAGCGTACCCTTGCATCCCTGCCAGCCCGGCTAAGATGGAGGCACGGCACAGCCCGCACACGACGCTGAGGCCACAGAGCTGAAAACCCACAAGGCCATGCCCCGCATGGCCGGGTAAAAGCGGAGCCGCCGGCGACTTCCTTATTCCGGCGAGTGCAGAGGACACGCCGCATGACCTCCAGACCACCCCTGATATGAAACGATCATGATCGGCGTGTCCCTGCGTAAAATATACATGCCTGGTTCACCGGAGAATATCTGTGATATCCACAAGTTTTCTGTCGCGCAGCCAGTCCTGCGCTTCACGCACCACACAACTGTCCGGTTTCACCGCTTTCAGCGATGATGCCAGTCGCTTGATCAACATCACCAGTTCCCGTGTCTGTATGTCCGGCATTGTCTCCGGCGGAGCAGGGGGACTCTCATTTCCGACGCTCATCCCATGCGCTTCCAGTGTGGCACGGACAAACCAGGCGGCATCGACCAGTTGCTGTCCAATCCAGGCCAGATCGGCATTTCTGTCACGGGCTGCCATTCGCTCGCCCGACAGCGCCTTGCTGATATGGCTGCGCACCAGATTATCCAGGAGTGCCTGCGCTTCTTCCGGTGAAAAGCCACCTGGTATCTCTGTGCGCAACAGCCCTTTCCTGTACAGAAGCTGCAGCAGATCAACCTGCGACCGCACAGCAACTATCAGTACATAACGGACAACATTCGCACTGGCAGTGGTTTCTGTATCATTCAGCAGTTCTTCCGGATCGTTCCCCCCGGTGTTGCAGAGCAACGGCAACAGAGGTCGCATCCACGCGGGAACCTGGTATTTTTCGTCTGATTTCATCATATTACGTTCTCCAGCTTGTTCGGGATCATCCACTGCTCAAGTGCACGTACCTGTACCGGTGCACCACGACCGGCCTCACCGGCTTCAAAAATCAGCCGCCAGAGTGGTTCCTCCTGCCAGAAAAACCGGTCAAATGATGACAGTGATGGAAAACGCCCGCACCACCCCCAGAAAATCGTTTCCAGATCATGCTCCTCAACAACACCAGACCAGCGGGACAACCAGCTTCCGACCGTGGCGGGAGTATGAAACGCAAGGTCAATCTGCGCCTGAGCAAAACATGTCTGGTATTCCAGTTCCCGTCGTTCTGCCTCACGTTCCCGCTGGCGGCTGTATTTCTGCTCTGTCATGTCCCGTGACCATCTCTCCGGTAACAGGGCCGCAAGACGGGCTTTTTCTGCCATCAGCGCCAGGAATGCGGCACCTTCCTTCCCTGACGGCGCATCGCTGGTCAGCGAATAATGTTTACATTCCAGGCTGATTTGTGCTGGTTTACTGTACGCTCCGCTGTCAAACACATTCAGGCAGAGCGTCCATGCCAACAGTGCAAGAGATTTGTCCGGTTGCTGCATCAGTGCTGCCTGGACTGCCAGCGTGCGTTCGGAAGACATTTTCGTCAGCAACGGCAGACTGATTGCCTCCACTGACGCTTTCTCCTGCACCTGTTCCGTGCGGTCAGCGTCATCAGTCGCGTCATCTTCACTGCGCAACTGCACACCACGCTGGACACACACGTTGCCATAACGCCAGGACACCACCACTCCACCTCCGGCTGGACACACACGTTGCCATAACGCCAGGACACCACCACTCCACCTCCGGCACGCATCTCCGGCGTCCACGCTCTGACCTTCGCCATGCAGCGCATCAGCTTCATTTCTGCTTCCAGCAGGTCAGATTCCTCACACTGGTTTTCCAGCGCGTCGTAACGTGCCATCAGTTCGTTCAGACGTTCTTCTTCCGCCTCGGTCAGCACCGCTTCCGGCTCCGGCAGACAGCGGTATGTTCCGGCATCCTCACGGCACTCACCGACAGGCTCCATGCGTCCGGCGCACCATTCCCAGCCTTCGGCTTCCCGAAGGAACTCTGCGACAGCCTGGAGTTTTTCCAGCAGGGCGGCATCGAGCGCCACGCAGTCCACATAGCCACCCTCGTCGTCGCTGAACAAATCGGTGCGCAGTTCGTCTGGCGAGAAGGCATCAGCCCCCACGAAGCGGAATTTACTGTTCCCCGCCACCGCCACTTCACTTTCCGTAATCAGATTGCGGATAACCCGCACATCCGGTTTGGGGATGTAACGGACTTCCGGATCATTACCCAGACGGTAGGGTAGGGTACGTGTGGTCTTTCAAGATAAATGGCGAATATGTCCTGCTTATCTTGAGTTAGATCACCGTTACCCCCCC
>NZ_JAHZSO010000152.1:0-55352 GCF_028421345.1 Escherichia sp. S10b | reverse complement strand
TTGATACTGTTTTTGTCATGTGAGTCACCTCTGACTGAGAGTTTACTCACTTAGCCGCGTGTCCACTATTGCTGGGTAAGATCAAGATAACATCTCTAAGGATGAATGGGAAAACCTCCATGCATTAAAAGAAAAGCGTTTAAATGGAATGCCTAAAACAACACCCAAAAGTGACCAGGTTATTATGTTGCAAAATCAATACGTTCGTGAAATGCGAAAATATGACGTACGAGGTTTACGTTACGATGCAGCAAAACACTCAAAACATGAACAAATAGAAAGATCAATAACTCCACCGCTTAAAAATTATAATGAGCGGTTACACAATACTAATTTATTTAACCCAAAATATCAAAAAAAAGCCGTTATGAATTACATGGAATACCTGGTAACTTGTCAGTTGGATGAACAACAAATGTCATCGCTGCTTTATGAAAGAGATGATTTAAGCGCCATTGATTTTTCATTGCTCATGAAAACGATAAAAGCCTTTTCATTTGGTGGCGATCTCCAAACCCTTGCATCAAAACCGGGTTCCACAATCTCAAGTATCCCATCAGAAAGACGGATATTGATTAATCATTAACCACGATTTTCCAAACAATGGCAATCTTTTCAATGACTTTCTATTTAACCATCAACAAGATGAACAATTAGCAATGGCATATATAGCCGCTCTGCCGTTCAGCAGGCCTTTAGTTTACTGGGATGGCCAAGTATTAAAATCAACGACTGAAATTAAAAATTATGATGGGTCCACGCGTGTCGGCGGTGAGGCGTAGCTTAATAAAGGTTGCTCTACCTATCAGCAGCTCTACAATGAATTCCACGCATTATATATAGATAAAGCAGGAATATGGAGCGCATTTGAGGGTGTATCTGCAACTAAAAACGTTCTGGCCTTTAGTCGTGGGGATTCTGTGAACATTAATCACTCTCCTCATGATGGACTAGTTATAATAAATAAAGGAAACGAAGAAGTTGAAGGTACCTGGCCTAACAAATTGCAACCTGGAATATACAAAAACATGGGGAGTAATAGCGTTAACATTATTATTAATAATACCCGAAAAATTATCCCCCCTGGTAAAGTATTTACGCTTAGAGGCGGAACTCTAAATATCAATATTCCTGGGCGTAGCGCTCTTCTTTTAGGGAAAACAGGAGAACCGCCGAACTATCTCTATTTATAATTTAATGTTATATCTGCCCCGATAAAACGGGGCAGATAATATGTTTAGTTTACTAACGGTCATTTTGCAGTGAAGCCATTTACTGTTTTTTATCGACCAGATAATCTGTTCTCTAATGTTAACTCCCCCTAACCTGTTGCTTTAGTTATTCATTTCCTGTCTCACTTTGCCTTAATACCCTACGTTAAATGTTACTAATTTGTTGCTTTTGATCACAATAAGAAAACAATATGTCGCTTTTGTGCGCATTTTTCAGAAATGTAGATATTTTTAGATTATGGCTACGAAATGAGCATCGCCATGTCACCCTACATCTCATAAGAGGATCGCTTCTGATGAATGCACTGACCGCCGTACACAATAACGCTGTCGATTCAGGCCAGGACTATAGCGGATTCACTCTCATCCCGTCGGCGCAATCCCCGCGTCTGCTGGAACTCACCTTCACCGAACAGACGACCAAACAGTTTCTCGAACAGGTTGCCGAATGGCCCGTGCAGGCGCTGGAGTACAAATCGTTTCTGCGTTTTCGGGTAGGCAAAATTCTTGACGATCTGTGTGCGAATCAGCTGCAACCATTGCTGTTGAAGACCCTGCTAAACCGTGCTGAAGGTGCGCTGTTGATCAATGCGGTGGGTATCGATGATGTGGCGCAGGCAGATGAGATGGTGAAGCTGGCAACGGCGGTAGCGCATCTGATTGGTCGCTCAAATTTCGATGCGATGAGCGGTCAGTATTACGCGCGTTTCGTGGTGAAAAATGTCGATAACTCAGACAGCTATCTGCGTCAGCCGCACCGCGTGATGGAACTGCACAACGACGGCACGTATGTCGAAGAGATCACCGATTACGTGCTGATGATGAAAATCGATGAGCAAAACATGCAGGGTGGAAATTCGTTGCTGCTGCATCTCGATGACTGGGAACATCTGGACCACTATTTCCGCCATCCACTGGCGCGTCGCCCGATGCGCTTTGCCGCGCCGCCGAGCAAAAACGTCAGCAAAGATGTTTTCCATCCAGTGTTCGACGTTGATCAACAGGGTCGCCCGGTGATGCGCTATATCGACCAGTTCGTCCAGCCAAAAGATTTTGAAGAAGGCGTGTGGTTGAGCGAGCTTTCCGATGCCATTGAAACCAGCAAAGGCATTCTTTCTGTACCCGTTCCCGTTGGCAAATTCCTGTTGATAAACAACCTGTTCTGGCTGCACGGTCGCGACCGCTTTACTCCGCACCCGGATCTGCGCCGTGAACTGATGCGTCAGCGTGGCTATTTCGCTTACGCCACTCACCACTACCAGACGCATCAGTAAGCGCAAAGGAATTGAGCGGATGTATGATTTTGTGATTATTGGCGGCGGCATCATCGGCATGTCGACCGCCATGCAACTGATTGATGTTTATCCGGATGCCCGCATTGCGTTGCTGGAAAAAGAGTCCGGCCCGGCCTGTCACCAGACGGGCCACAACAGCGGCGTGATCCATGCCGGGGTCTATTACACGCCCGGCAGCCTGAAGGCGCAGTTTTGCCTGGCGGGAAACCGCGCCACCAAAGCCTTTTGCGATCAAAACGACATTCGCTATGACAACTGCGGCAAGATGCTGGTCGCCACGTCCGATCTCGAAATGGAACAGATGCGCGCGTTGTGGGAACGCACGGCGGCGAACGGTATCGAGCGCGAGTGGTTAAACGCCGAGGAACTGCGCGAGCGCGAACCGAATATCACCGGGCTCGGCGGCATTTTTGTGCCGTCCAGCGGCATTGTCAGCTATCGCGAAGTCACAGCGGCAATGGCAAAAATCTTCCAGGCCAGAGGCGGTGAGATTATTTATAACGCCGAAGTCAGCGCCCTCAGTGAGCATAAAAACGGCGTGGTCGTCCGAACCCGTCAGGGCGGCGAATATGAAGCATCGACGCTGATTAGCTGTTCCGGGCTGATGGCTGACCGGCTGGTGAAAATGCTCGGCCTCGAACCGGGTTTTATTATCTGCCCGTTCCGTGGCGAGTATTTCCGCCTTGCGCCGGAGCATAACCAGATTGTTAACCATCTGATTTACCCCATTCCCGACCCGGCAATGCCATTTTTGGGCGTGCATCTCACCCGAATGATCGATGGCAGCGTCACCGTCGGGCCAAACGCGGTGCTGGCTTTCAAACGCGAAGGCTATCGCAAGCGCGACTTCTCATTTAGCGACACGCTGGAGATTTTGGGCTCGTCGGGGATTCGCCGGGTGCTGCAAAACCATCTACGCTCAGGACTGGGCGAGATGAAAAACTCGCTGTGCAAAAGCGGCTATCTGCGCCTGGTGCAAAAGTATTGTCCCCGGCTTTCGTTAAGCGATCTCCAGCCCTGGCCCGCCGGTGTGCGGGCGCAGGCAGTATCGCCGGACGGCAAGCTGATTGACGATTTTCTGTTTGTCACCACCCCACGCACGATCCACACCTGCAATGCGCCCTCCCCGGCAGCGACATCAGCAATTCCTATTGGTGCGCATATTGTCAGCAAGGTACAAACGCTGTTGGCAAGCCAGAGTAACCCCGGACGCACGCTGCGAGCGGCACGTAGTGTGGATGCCTTACACGCCGCATTTAATCAATAACCTTTGAAAACAGGACGTAACAATGAAACTTAACGACAGTAACTTATTCCGCCAGCAGGCGTTGATTAACGGGGAATGGCTGGACGCCAACAATGGTGAAGTCATCGACGTCACCAATCCGGCGAACGGCGACAAGCTGGGTAGCGTGCCGAAAATGGGCGCTGATGAAACCCGCGCCGCTATCGACGCCGCCAACCACGCCCTGCCCGCCTGGCGTGCGCTCACCGCCAAAGAACGCGCCAACATTCTGCGCAACTGGTTCAATTTGATGATGGAGCATCAGGACGATTTAGCGCGCCTGATGACCCTCGAACAGGGCAAACCACTGGCCGAAGCGAAAGGTGAAATCAGCTACGCCGCCTCTTTTATTGAGTGGTTTGCCGAAGAAGGCAAACGCATTTATGGCGACACCATTCCCGGTCATCAGGCCGATAAACGCCTGATTGTTATCAAGCAGCCGATTGGCGTTACCGCAGCTATCACGCCGTGGAACTTCCCGGCGGCGATGATTACCCGTAAAGCCGGTCCGGCGCTGGCGGCAGGCTGCACCATGGTGCTGAAGCCCGCCAGTCAGACACCGTTCTCTGCGCTGGCGCTGGCGGAGCTGGCGATTCGCGCGGGCATTCCGGCTGGCGTGTTTAACGTGGTCACCGGTTCGGCAGGCGCGGTCGGTAATGAACTGACCAGCAACCCGATGGTACGCAAACTGTCGTTTACCGGTTCGACCGAAATTGGCCGCCATTTAATGGAACAGTGCGCGAAAGACATCAAAAAAGTGTCGCTGGAGCTGGGCGGCAACGCGCCGTTTATCGTCTTTGACGATGCCGATCTCGATAAAGCCGTGGAAGGCGCGCTGGCCTCGAAATTCCGCAACGCCGGGCAAACCTGCGTCTGCGCCAACCGTTTATACGTGCAGGACGGCGTGTATGACCGCTTTGCCGAAAAACTACAGCAGGCGGTGAGCAAACTGCACATCGGCGACGGGCTGGATAAAGGCGTCACCATCGGGCCGCTGATCGATGAAAAAGCGGTAGCAAAAGTGGAAGAGCATATTGCCGATGCGCTGGAGAAAGGTGCGCGTGTGGTTTGCGGCGGTAAAGCGGATGAACGCGGCGGCAACTTCTTCCAGCCGACCATTCTGGTGGACGTGCCGGCCAACGCCAAAGTGTCGAAAGAAGAGACGTTCGGCCCCCTCGCCCCGCTGTTCCGCTTTAAAGATGAAGCCGATGTGATTGCGCAAGCCAATGACACCGAGTTTGGCCTTGCCGCCTATTTCTACGCCCGTGATTTAAGCCGCGTCTTCCGCGTGGGCGAAGCGCTGGAGTACGGCATCGTCGGCATCAATACCGGCATTATTTCCAATGAAGTGGCCCCGTTCGGCGGCATCAAAGCCTCGGGTCTGGGTCGTGAAGGTTCGAAGTATGGCATCGAAGATTACTTAGAAATCAAATATATGTGCATCGGTCTTTAACTGGAGAACGCGAATGAGCAGCAATAAAGAGTTAATGCAGCGCCGCAGTCAGGCGATTCCCCGTGGCGTTGGGCAAATTCACCCGATTTTCGCTGACCGCGCGGAAAACTGCCGGGTGTGGGACGTTGAAGGCCGTGAGTATCTTGATTTCTCGGGCGGGATTGCGGTGCTCAATACCGGGCACCTGCATCCGAAGGTGGTGGCCGCGGTGGAAGCGCAGTTGAAAAAACTGTCGCACACCTGCTTCCAGGTGCTGGCTTACGAGCCGTATCTGGAGCTGTGCGAGATTATGAATCAGAAGGTGCCGGGCGATTTCGCCAAGAAAACGCTGCTGGTTACGACCGGTTCCGAAGCGGTGGAAAACGCGGTAAAAATCGCCCGCGCCGCCACCAAACGTAGCGGCACCATCGCTTTTAGCGGCGCGTATCACGGGCGCACGCATTACACGCTGGCGCTGACCGGCAAGGTGAATCCGTACTCTGCGGGCATGGGGCTGATGCCGGGTCATGTTTATCGCGCGCTTTATCCTTGCCCGCTGCACGGCATAAGCGAGGATGACGCTATCGCCAGCATCCACCGGATCTTCAAAAATGATGCCGCGCCGGAAGATATCGCCGCCATCGTGATTGAGCCGGTTCAGGGCGAAGGCGGTTTCTACGCCGCATCGCCAGCCTTTATGCAGCGTTTACGCGCGCTGTGTGACGAGCACGGGATCATGCTGATTGCCGATGAAGTGCAGAGCGGCGCGGGGCGTACCGGCACGCTGTTTGCGATGGAGCAGATGGGCGTTGCGCCGGATCTCACCACCTTTGCGAAATCGATCGCGGGCGGCTTCCCGCTGGCGGGCGTCACCGGGCGCGCGGAAGTGATGGATGCCGTCGCTCCAGGCGGTCTGGGCGGCACCTATGCCGGTAACCCGATTGCCTGCGTGGCAGCGCTGGAAGTGTTGAAGGTGTTCGAGCAGGAAAATCTGCTGCAAAAAGCCAACGATCTGGGGCAGAAGTTGAAAGACGGATTGCTGGTGATAGCCGAAAAACACCCGGAGATCGGCGACGTACGCGGGCTGGGAGCGATGATTGCCATCGAGCTGTTTGAAGATGGCGATCACAGCAAACCGGACGCAAAACTCACCGCCGAGATCGTGGCACGCGCCCGCGATAAAGGCCTGATTCTTCTCTCCTGCGGCCCGTATTACAACGTGCTGCGCATCCTTGTACCGCTCACCATTGAAGACGCTCAGATCCGTCAGGGTCTGGAGATCATCAGCCAGTGTTTTGCTGAGGCGAAGCAGTAGCTATGTCCGTTTGTAAGAGTTAAACGTTGCTAAGGGAATGATAACGATGCAGTAAAAAATAATAACGATGAGGCGATCGACAAAGTTAAAAACGACTGCGGACTGTCCCCTCGCCCCTCTGGGGAGAGGGTTAGGGTGAGGGGTAATCACGCGGCTACACCCTCACCCCGGCCCTCTCCCTAAGGGAGAGGGAGAAAACCCTCCCGCTTTCGTTTTTAAGATTTTGTTGACCGTCTCAATTAAACGCGTGACCCGGCGCGGGAAATGTCGGGGCGCTCTCCCAAGTGACACACTTTCGAGAGGATTCAGGATGGGGCAATCATCGCAACCACATGAGTTAGGCGGCGGGCTGAAGTCACGCCACGTCACCATGTTGTCTATTGCCGGTGTTATCGGCGCAAGTCTGTTTGTCGGTTCCAGCGTCGCCATCGCCGAAGCGGGCCCGGCGGTATTACTGGCCTATCTGTTCGCCGGATTACTGGTGGTTATGATTATGCGAATGCTGGCGGAAATGGCGGTTGCCACGCCCGATACCGGTTCGTTTTCCACCTATGCCGATAAAGCCATTGGCCGCTGGGCGGGTTATACCATCGGCTGGCTGTACTGGTGGTTTTGGGTACTGGTTATCCCGCTGGAAGCCAACATCGCCGCTATGATCCTGCACTCGTGGGTTCCAGGCATTCCCATCTGGTTATTTTCCCTCGTCATTACCCTCGCCTTAACTGGCAGTAATTTATTAAGCGTTAAAAACTACGGCGAATTTGAGTTCTGGCTGGCGCTGTGCAAAGTCATCGCTATCCTGGCCTTTATTTTCCTTGGTGCAGTCGCAATTAGCGGTTTTTACCCTTATGCCGAAGTGAGCGGGATCTCAAGATTGTGGGATAGCGGCGGCTTTATGCCCAACGGCTTCGGTGCGGTATTAAGCGCGATGTTGATCACCATGTTCTCGTTTATGGGCGCAGAAATTGTCACCATTGCCGCCGCGGAATCCGACACGCCGGAAAAACATATTGTCCGCGCTACCAACTCGGTTATCTGGCGTATTTCTATCTTCTATTTGTGCTCTATTTTTGTCGTAGTGGCGTTAATACCGTGGAATATGCCGGGGCTGAAAGCCGTTGGTTCTTATCGCTCGGTTCTGGAATTGCTCAATATTCCCCATGCGAAATTAATCATGGACTGCGTGATATTACTTTCCGTAACCAGCTGTCTGAACTCGGCGCTGTATACCGCGTCAAGGATGCTCTACTCCTTAAGCCGTCGCGGTGATGCGCCCGCGGTAATGGGCAAAATCAACCGCAGTAAAACCCCGTATGTGGCGGTGTTACTCTCCACCGGAGCGGCATTTTTAACGGTGGTGGTGAACTATTACGCACCTGCGAAAGTGTTTAAATTCCTGATAGACAGCTCCGGTGCTATCGCCCTGCTGGTTTATTTAGTCATCGCCGTTTCACAGTTGCGGATGCGTAAAATTCTGCGAGCAGAAGGAAGCGAAATTCGCTTGCGCATGTGGCTTTACCCGTGGCTCACCTGGCTGGTAATAGGCTTTATTACCTTTGTGTTGGTGGTGATGTTATTCCGCCCGGCGCAACAGTTAGAAGTGATCTCTACCGGCTTATTAGCGATAGGGATTATCTGTACCGTGCCGATTATGGCGCGCTGGAAAAAGCTGGTATTGTGGCAAAAAACACCCGTTCATAATACGCGCTGATAATGATCAGGAGTCACACCATGACCATTACGTCTCTGGATGGCTATCGCTGGCTGAAGAACGATATTATTCGCGGTAATTTTCAACCGGATGAAAAATTACGAATGAGTTTGCTGACATCGCGTTATGCACTTGGCGTTGGGCCGTTACGGGAAGCTCTTTCGCAACTGGTGGCGGAACGGCTGGTCACGGTGGTGAATCAAAAAGGGTATCGGGTGGCGTCTATGTCAGAGCAGGAGCTGCTCGATATTTTCGACGCCCGCGCCAATATGGAAGCGATGCTGGTCAGTCTGGCGATTGCCCGCGGTGGCGATGAATGGGAGGCAGACGTTCTCGCAAAAGCGCATCTGCTGAGTAAGCTGGAGGCCTGTGACGCCAGCGAGAAAATGCTTGATGAGTGGGATCTGCGTCATCAGGCGTTTCATACAGCAATTGTGGCGGGCTGTGGTTCTCACTATTTGCTGCAAATGCGTGAACGGTTGTTTGATCTGGCGGCGCGCTATCGATTTATCTGGCTGCGGCGAACGGTGCTTTCGGTAGAAATGCTGGAGGATAAACACGATCAGCACCAGACCCTGACTGCGGCGGTACTGGCGCGAGATACCGCGCGCGCCAGTGAGTTAATGCGCCAGCATTTACTGACGCCAATTCCCATTATCCAGCAGGCGATGGCTGGCAATTAACTACTCTTCCGGAATACGCAACACTTGCCCCGGATAAATTTTATCCGGGCTTTTTAGCATCGGTTTATTCGCTTCGAAGATTTTATTGTACAGATTAGCGTTACCGTAGACCTGTTTGGAAATGGCACTCAGAGTGTCGCCAGACTTAACGGTATAAAACTGGCTGGCAGTGGCTGGTGTCGCCGTTTTCACCTGATCATCAACACTGGCAATACCGGAAATATTCCCCACCGCAACAAGGATTTTCTCCTTCGCCTCCTGACTCAGGCCGTCACCAGTGACCGTCGCTTTGCCGTCGGCAATTTGAATGTTCACTTTATCGGCATCAGGTATACCGGTTTTGCTCAGATGCTCCTGCACCTTCTTCGCCTGATCGTCTTTATCGTGCTGACCTGTAACCGCGTCCCAGAGTTTTTCTCCGGCATCTTTCACAAAATTGAACAGACCCATAGCTACCTCATTCGTTAACGGAAACACTCAGAAAGTGTAGCAGAGGAACGCGGCGCGTTAACGCCGCGGGGGTGAGCACAGGTTTAATCGCGGGTTTGCACCCAGAACGCGTGAATCAAACCGGGGATATACCCAAGCAGTGTCAGCAGAATATTAATAATGAACGCCCAACCGAACCCTTTACCGAGCAGCACGCCGAGAGGCGGCAGAATGATGGTGATGACGATTCTCCAGAAACCCATATGTACTCCCTATAAGAAAATTACTCATTGTTTAAAAAGAGATTTTATCTCTTAAGCGTAGTAATTTTAGCGGAGCCTGCCAGTTTCAGCTTACGCTTTTACTCTCATTTACGCTGCTGATGCTGGTATATGTTGCATTTTTAGTTTAGAGTTTACTTAATTTAGAAAATACTTAAATAAATATGACTGAACTCGCGCAATTACAGGCCAGTGCCGAACAGGCAGCGGCCTTATTGAAAGCAATGAGCCATCCTAAACGATTGCTGATTCTGTGCATGCTTAGCGGTTCCCCCGGCACCAGCGCGGGAGAGCTGACGCGCATTACCGGACTGAGTGCCTCTGCGACATCACAGCATCTCGCTCGTATGCGGGACGAAGGGCTTATCGACAGCCAACGGGATGCCCAACGCATTCTATATTCCATTAAAAATGAGGCGGTAAATGCCATTATCGCCACCCTGAAAAATGTCTATTGTCCGTAAGGAGTCACTATGGCTTTGACAACCATTTCGCCGCATGATGCACAAGAATTAATCGCACGCGGCGCAAAGTTAATCGATATTCGTGATGCTGATGAATATCTTCGTGAACATATTCCTGAAGCAGATCTGGCTCCATTATCCGTGCTGGAACAGTCAGGTCTTCCACCTAAATTACGTCGCGAGCAAATTATATTCCACTGCCAGGCAGGTAAACGCACCAGTAATAACGCCGATAAATTAGCAGCGATTGCCGCCCCCGCAGAAATATTTTTACTCGAAGATGGGATTGATGGCTGGAAAAGAGCTGGATTGCCAGTAGCGGTAAATAAATCTCAACCCTTGCCGTTAATGCGCCAGGTGCAGATCGCTGCGGGTGGTTTAATATTAATCGGCGTTGTACTGGGTTATACCGTAAATAGCGGTTTCTTCTTATTAAGTGGCTTTGTTGGTGCCGGGTTACTGTTTGCAGGAATCAGCGGTTTTTGTGGAATGGCAAGGTTGTTAGATAAGATGCCGTGGAACCAACGAGCTTGAGAAGCGACGCCGGACGCGCCCTAGCAGCGACATCCGGCCTCAGTAATTAGATCAGGAAATCGTCGAGAGATTTACCTTCTGCCAGCGCCTGAGCAATTGGCTTCGGTGTACGGCCCTGACCGGTCCAGGTTTTAGTTTCACCGTTAACATCGGTGAATTTATATTTCGCCGGACGCGGCTGGCGTTTTTTACCAGCGCGTGGTGCAGCAGCAGAGCTATTACCCAATAACTCTTCCGGGTTAATTCCGTCAGCCTTCATCAGCTCCAGCCAGGTGCTAATTTTTTCCTGACGCTCAGCCAGTTCACGCTGCTGCTGTTCTTCTTCTTCACGTCTTTCTTTAGTGACAACCCTGAATTTTTCGAGCATTTCTTCAAGAACGTCAATGGAGAATTCGCGAGCCATCGCACGGAGGGTGCGAATGTTATTTAAACTTTGTAACATTACGGACATAATAAAGAAAACCTTTTAACGCCAAAACAAAAAAGTATTTCGTCGCGTAGTGTAAGCGATCACTTATTATATTTCCACAAAATTTAATCTATTTACAGTCCTGCGCGAGATTATTTCAGCTGTTATTTTCTGAAACTCTCAGAATAATTTCAAGATTATATATTAGCCATTTTGATGAGTAATTTAGATTATTGGTGAACAGAGTGGCGCTCTCTGCTCGCTAATTCCGCAAGCCTGACAAAACCGAAGTGAATAAAAATGCAATATAACAGAATAAAAGAAAACACCCCTCACTGGTGCTTTCTGCTGTTAATGTACATTTTCTGGCATAAAAAATGCTGTAAATGACACGGTCACGACATACACCGAATTCTCTACGCTTATAGCGTTACCTCACCCCCAAACTTTCATTAGTGAAATTAAAGGAAAGGTCATATCCAATTGATTTAATTGAAAATAAATCATATCGGCATGTAAAAATCCACAATGTACAAAAAACGAGCCGTTACGGAATATTTTATCTACAAAAACTGACTAAATAAAAATTTTTCACTAATTGAATAGTCATAGCCAGCGATATACGCTATGCGAAAATGCAGATGGCAATGAGATCCACTGCTTTCATCTCCATTAACATCCCATTACGCTTTTATTAAGGAGCATTAGCATGTTCTCACCGCAGTCACGCTTGCGTCATGCAGTTGCAGATACGTTCGCGATGGTTGTTTACTGTTCTGTCGTGAACATGTGTATTGAAGTTTTCCTCTCCGGAATGAGCTTCGAACAGTCTTTTTATTCCAGATTGGTAGCGATTCCGGTGAACATCTTAATTGCATGGCCATACGGTATGTACCGCGATCTGTTTATGCGCGCGGCACGCAAAGTTAGCCCGTCGGGCTGGATAAAAAATCTGGCTGATATCCTGGCTTATGTGACGTTCCAGTCACCGGTGTATGTGGCGATCTTGTTAGTGGTGGGCGCAGACTGGCATCAGATTATGGCGGCGGTCAGTTCAAACATCGTTGTTTCGATGTTGATGGGGGCGGTTTATGGCTACTTCCTCGATTATTGCCGCCGACTGTTTAAAGTCAGCCGTTACCAGCAGGTAAAAGCCTGACTCTTCTTTTCGCGACTGGCATCGCCAGTCGCGTCTTTAACTGGTTTCGCCAAATAAACCATTCAAATAACGTTCAAGCGCAACACGCGAACTAAAGCCATGCGGGATACCGTAATGCTCGTGTCGCTCGCCTGCTAAATAGAGCGGAAATTGCTGGTAATGATCGCAAGTTTTAATATCGGAAGCGGGTTCAGCCAGTGTTGAACTGCGTTCTTTTAATGTTGGATGAATTACCAGAGCGGTACGTCCCATTCGCGCTTCGCGATTAACATAGACATAATTTTCCCCACGGCGGTAACCATACGCTTTCTGGGTTACCACATCGACAGTAAAACCGACTTTTTCAAGTACGCGCGCCACCTCGTCTGGTCGTAAATACATATTTGATCCTCGTTATTATCAACCGCGGGCCTACCTTACCTGATTGCGCATTCACAACGCTTTCAGAAAAGTCCATAAAGCCGCGATGAACCTCAGTTAAGAAAATTATGGTCTACACTGAAAATTACATCGAATTCTAATGGGGGATCATATGTTTAACCGACCGAACCGCAACGACGTTGATGATGGCGTGCAGGATATCCAGAATGATGTCAATCAATTAGCTGACAGCCTCGAATCTGTATTGAAGTCCTGGGGCAGCGACGCCAAAGGGGAAGCTGAAGCCGCACGCAGTAAAGCTCAGGCATTGCTGAAAGAAACCAGGGCGCGAATGCATGGTCGTACTCGCGTCCAGCAAGCCGCACGCGATGCCGTTGGCTGCGCGGATTCTTTTGTTCGTGAAAGACCCTGGTGTAGCGTGGGTACAGCAGCTGCGGTAGGTATTTTTATCGGCGCACTGTTAAGCATGCGCAAATCGTAGTGCAAAAATGATAATAAATACGCGTCTTTGACCCCGAAGCCTGGCTTCGGGGTTTCTTTTTGCCTGGTGAATCACAAAAATCCCCCTACCCCGTCACGCTCATATCCAGGGTAATTTCGACCACTATTTGCTATATATTGTGTGGTTGAATCTTTTTTCAACTACATCTAGTATCTCTGTATCAACAGAGAGACAACCCGACGCGTATCATCGCGCCGTATCTTCATTTTAAACGGAAATACGAATCATGCGCATTACTATTTACACTCGTAACGATTGCGTTCAGTGCCACGCCACCAAACGGGCGATGGAAAACCGGGGCTTTGATTTTGAAATGATTAATGTCGATCGCGTTCCTGAAGCAGCGGAAGCGTTGCGTGCTCAGGGCTTTCGTCAGTTGCCGGTAGTGATTGCTGGCGATCTTAGCTGGTCTGGTTTCCGTCCGGACATGATTAACCGTCTGCATCCAGCGCCACACGCGGCCAGTGCATGAGCCAGCTCGTCTACTTCTCCAGCAGCTCCGAAAACACGCAGCGTTTTATCGAACGTTTAGGTCTGCCCGCGGTGCGCATCCCGCTCAATGAGCGGGAACGGATTCAGGTAGACGAGCCTTACATCCTGATCGTGCCCTCTTACGGCGGCGGCGGTACGGCTGGCGCGGTGCCACGACAGGTAATTCGCTTTTTAAACGACGAGCACAACCGGGCGTTGCTTCGCGGCGTTATTGCTTCTGGTAATCGCAACTTTGGTGAGGCGTATGGCCGCGCCGGAGATGTGATTGCCCGGAAATGCGGCGTGCCGTGGCTGTACCGTTTTGAACTCATGGGTACGCAAAGCGATATCGAAAACGTTCGTAAAGGAGTAACCGAATTTTGGCAACGACAACCGCAGAATGCCTGACGCAGGAAACGATGGATTACCACGCGCTGAATGCGATGCTTAACCTCTACGATAGCGCAGGTCGCATTCAGTTCGATAAAGACCGCCAGGCCGTTGACGCCTTTATTGCGACGCATGTGCGTCCGAACAGTGTGACCTTCAGTAGCCAGCAGCAGCGCCTGAACTGGCTGGTCAACGAAGGTTACTATGATGAAAGCGTTCTTAATCGCTACTCTCGCGACTTTGTCATTACGCTGTTTGCCCACGCACACACCAGCGGTTTTCGTTTCCAGACATTCCTCGGGGCATGGAAGTTTTACACCAGCTATACGTTGAAGACATTCGACGGTAAACGTTATCTGGAAGATTTTGCCGATCGAGTCACGATGGTGGCGCTGACGCTGGCACAAGGCGATGCGACGCTGGCGTTGCAACTGACCGATGAAATGCTGTCAGGACGCTTTCAGCCAGCCACGCCAACATTCCTCAACTGCGGTAAGCAGCAGCGCGGCGAACTGGTTTCCTGTTTTCTGCTGCGTATTGAAGACAATATGGAGTCGATTGGCCGGGCGGTAAATTCCGCACTGCAACTGTCGAAACGCGGCGGCGGCGTGGCATTTTTGCTGTCGAATCTGCGGGAAGCGGGCGCGCCAATTAAACGTATTGAAAATCAATCTTCTGGCGTAATTCCGGTGATGAAAATGCTGGAAGACGCATTTTCCTATGCCAACCAACTCGGCGCGCGTCAGGGGGCTGGTGCAGTCTATTTACATGCTCATCATCCCGATATTCTGCGTTTTCTCGACACGAAACGGGAAAATGCCGACGAAAAAATCCGCATTAAAACACTGTCGCTTGGCGTGGTGATCCCGGATATCACTTTCCATCTGGCAAAAGAGAATGCGCAGATGGCGCTGTTTTCGCCCTATGACGTTGAGCGAGTTTATGGCAAGCCGTTTGCCGATATCGCCATTAGCGAACACTATGACGAACTGGTTGCCGATGAACGCATCCGCAAAAAATACCTCAACGCCCGTGATTTCTTCCAGCGACTGGCAGAAATCCAGTTTGAGTCCGGCTATCCCTACATCATGTATGAAGACACGGTAAACCGTGCTAACCCTATCGCCGGGCGCATAAATATGAGTAATCTCTGCTCAGAAATTTTGCAGGTTAACAGCGCCTCAGAGTATGACGAGAATCTCGACTATGCCCGTACAGGCCATGATATTTCCTGCAATTTAGGTTCGTTGAATATTGCCCACACCATGGATTCCCCCAACTTTGCCCGCACGGTAGAGACTGCCGTACGCGGTTTAACGGCGGTGTCAGATATGAGTCATATCCGCAGCGTGCCGTCCATCGAAGCCG
The DNA here is from genome assembly GCF_028421345.1 of Escherichia sp. S10b. Lineage (NCBI taxonomy): Bacteria > Pseudomonadati > Pseudomonadota > Gammaproteobacteria > Enterobacterales > Enterobacteriaceae > Escherichia > Escherichia sp. S10b. The sequence goes on along the minus strand of NZ_JAHZSO010000152.1, from coordinate 40,011 downwards.
GAAATGCCGCCTCGCACGCCATCGGACTGGGGCAGATGAATTTACATGGTTATCTGGCGAGGGAAGGCATCGCTTATGGTTCGCCGGAAGCCCTGGATTTCACCAATCTCTATTTCTATACCATCACCTGGCACGCACTGCGTACCTCGATGTTGCTGGCGCGCGAACGCGGTGAAACCTTCGCCGGGTTCAAACAGTCACGCTATGCCAGTGGTGAATATTTCAGCCAATATCTGCAAGGTAACTGGCAGCCGAAAACGGCGAAAGTTGGCGAACTGTTTGCCCGCAGCGGTATTACGTTACCTACCCGTGAGATGTGGGCGCAACTGCGCGACGACGTGATGCGCTACGGCATATACAACCAGAATCTCCAGGCGGTGCCGCCAACCGGTTCTATCTCTTATATCAACCATGCTACGTCGAGTATTCATCCGATTGTGGCGAAAGTAGAGATACGCAAAGAGGGCAAAACAGGACGCGTTTACTACCCTGCCCCGTTTATGACTAACGAGAATCTGGCGCTGTATCAGGATGCTTACGAAATCGGCGCAGAAAAGATCATCGACACCTACGCGGAAGCGACTCGCCATGTCGATCAGGGTTTGTCGCTGACGCTGTTTTTCCCCGATACCGCCACCACTCGCGATATCAACAAAGCGCAGATTTACGCCTGGCGCAAAGGTATCAAAACGCTCTATTACATTCGCCTGCGTCAGATGGCGCTGGAAGGCACTGAAATTGAAGGCTGCGTCTCCTGTGCACTTTAAGGAATATCTATGAAACTCTCACGTATCAGCGCCATCAACTGGAACAAGATATCTGACGATAAAGATCTGGAGGTGTGGAATCGCCTGACCAGCAATTTCTGGCTACCAGAAAAGGTGCCACTGTCGAACGATATACCTGCATGGCAGACATTAAGTGTCGTAGAACAACAACTGACAATGCGCGTTTTTACTGGCCTGACGCTGCTCGACACGCTGCAAAATGTTATCGGCGCGCCTTCGCTGATGCCCGATGCGCTCACGCCTCATGAAGAGGCAGTATTATCGAATATCAGCTTTATGGAAGCGGTTCATGCCCGCTCTTACAGTTCGATTTTCTCGACGCTGTGTCAGACCAAAGATGTCGATGCCGCCTACGCCTGGAGTGAAGAAAACGCACCGTTGCAGCGAAAAGCTCAGATTATTCAGCAACATTATCGCGGTGATGATCCGCTGAAAAAGAAAATCGCCAGTGTGTTTCTTGAATCTTTTTTGTTCTATTCCGGTTTCTGGCTGCCGATGTATTTTTCCAGCCGCGGAAAGCTGACCAATACCGCAGATCTGATCCGTCTGATTATCCGCGATGAAGCAGTCCACGGTTACTACATAGGCTATAAATATCAGAAAAACATGGAAAAGATATCTCTGGGACAACGTGAAGAGTTGAAGAGTTTCGCCTTCGATTTGTTGCTGGAACTCTACGACAACGAGTTGCAATACACCGATGAGCTGTACGCCGAAACCCCGTGGGCTGACGATGTGAAAGCGTTTCTCTGTTACAACGCCAATAAGGCTTTGATGAATCTGGGCTACGAACCGTTATTTCCCGCAGAAATGGCGGAAGTGAATCCGGCAATCCTCGCCGCGCTTTCGCCGAATGCCGATGAAAATCACGATTTCTTTTCCGGTTCAGGCTCCTCTTATGTGATGGGGAAAGCGGTTGAAACAGAAGATGAAGACTGGAATTTCTGAGGGTGTTATTTTCAAAAATATCACTACCCGCAGCAGGGAAATAATTCCCGCCAAATAGCTTTTTATCACGCAAATATTCTGTAGTGATCTACACTGATACTCTGTTGCATTATTCGCCTGAAACTACAATATTCAGGCGTTTTTTCGCTATCTATGACAAAAAATATCAACTTTTCTCGATTTGCTCTCAGCCCTTATATCACGGGAAATTCCGGCGATTTGCTCGCATCAATATTCATGCCACATTTGCCCTCAGGGGTTGCCTCAGATTCTCAGTATGTTAGGGTAGAAAAAAGTGACTATTTCCATTGGGTAATATATCGACATAAACAAATAAAGGAATCTTTCTATTGCATGGCAATTAAATTAGAAATTAAAAATCTTTATAAAATATTTGGCGAGCATCCACAGCGAGCGTTCAAATATATCGAACAAGGACTTTCGAAAGAACAAATTCTGGAAAAAACTGGGCTATCGCTTGGCGTAAAAGACGCCAGTCTGGCCATTGAAGAAGGCGAGATATTTGTCATCATGGGATTATCCGGCTCGGGTAAATCCACAATGGTACGCCTTCTCAATCGCCTGATTGAACCCACCCGCGGGCAAGTGCTGATTGATGGTGTGGATATTGCCAAAATATCCGATGCCGAACTCCGTGAGGTGCGCAGAAAAAAGATTGCGATGGTCTTCCAGTCCTTTGCCTTAATGCCGCATATGACCGTGCTGGACAATACTGCGTTCGGTATGGAATTGGCCGGAATTAATGCCGAAGAACGCCGGGAAAAAGCCCTTGATGCACTGCGTCAGGTCGGGCTGGAAAATTATGCCCACAGCTACCCGGATGAACTCTCTGGCGGGATGCGTCAACGTGTGGGATTAGCCCGCGCGTTAGCGATTAATCCGGATATATTATTAATGGACGAAGCCTTCTCGGCGCTCGATCCATTAATTCGCACCGAGATGCAGGATGAGCTGGTAAAATTACAGGCGAAACATCAGCGCACCATTGTCTTTATTTCCCACGATCTCGATGAGGCTATGCGTATTGGCGACCGAATTGCCATTATGCAAAATGGTGAAGTGGTACAGGTCGGCACACCGGATGAAATTCTCAATAATCCGGCGAATGATTATGTCCGTACCTTCTTCCGTGGCGTTGATATTAGTCAGGTATTCAGTGCGAAAGATATTGCCCGCCGGACACCGAATGGCTTAATTCGTAAAACCCCTGGCTTCGGCCCACGTTCGGCACTGAAATTATTGCAGGATGAAGATCGCGAATATGGCTACGTTATCGAACGCGGTAATAAGTTTGTCGGCGCAGTTTCCATCGATTCGCTTAAAACCGCGTTAACGCAGCAGCAAGGTCTTGATGCGGCGCTGATTGATGCGCCGTTAGCAGTCGATGCACAAACGCCTCTTAGCGAGTTGCTCTCTCATGTCGGACAGGCACCCTGTGCGGTGCCCGTGGTCGACGAGGACCAACAGTATGTCGGCATCATTTCGAAAGGAATGCTGCTGCGTGCTTTAGATCGTGAGGGGGGAAATAATGGCTGATCAAAATAATCCGTGGGATACCACGCCAGCGGCGGACAGTGCCGTGCAATCCGCAGACGCCTGGGGTACACCGGCGACTGCACCGACTGACGGCGGTGGTGCTGACTGGCTGACCAGTACGCCTGCGCCAAACGTCGAGCATTTTAATATTCTCGATCCGTTCCATAAAACGCTGATCCCGCTCGACAGTTGGGTCACTGAAGGGATCGACTGGGTTGTTACCCATTTCCGTCCCGTCTTCCAGGGCGTGCGCGTTCCGGTTGATTACATTCTCAACGGTTTCCAGCAATTGCTGCTGGGTATGCCCGCACCGGTGGCGATTATCGTTTTCGCTCTCATCGCCTGGCAGATTTCCGGGGTCGGAATGGGCGTGGCGACGCTGGTTTCGCTGATTGCCATCGGCGCAATCGGTGCCTGGTCGCAGGCCATGGTTACCCTGGCGCTGGTGTTAACCGCCCTGCTGTTCTGTATCGTCATTGGTTTGCCGCTGGGGATCTGGCTGGCGAGAAGTCCGCGAGCGGCGAAAATTATTCGTCCACTGCTTGATGCCATGCAGACCACGCCAGCGTTTGTTTATCTGGTGCCAATCGTCATGCTATTTGGTATCGGTAACGTGCCGGGCGTGGTGGTGACGATCATCTTTGCTCTGCCGCCGATTATCCGTCTGACCATTCTGGGGATTAACCAGGTTCCGGCGGATCTGATTGAAGCCTCGCGCTCATTCGGTGCCAGCCCGCGCCAGATGCTGTTCAAAGTTCAGTTACCGCTGGCGATGCCGACCATTATGGCGGGCGTTAACCAGACGCTGATGCTGGCCCTTTCTATGGTGGTCATTGCCTCGATGATTGCCGTCGGCGGGCTGGGTCAGATGGTACTTCGCGGTATCGGTCGTCTGGATATGGGGCTTGCCACCGTTGGCGGCGTCGGGATTGTGATCCTCGCCATTATCCTCGATCGCCTGACGCAGGCCGTTGGGCGCGACTCACGCAGTCGCGGCAACCGTCGCTGGTACACCACTGGCCCTGTTGGTCTGCTGACCCGCCCATTCATTAAGTAACTCTGCACTTGCCCGGTGACGCCGGGCATTATCACCCTGCCAAAAAAAGGAATAACAATGCGACATAGCGTACTTTTTGCGACAGCGTTTGCCACGCTTATCTCTACACAAACTTTTGCTGCCGATCTGCCGGGCAAAGGTATTACTGTTAATCCAGTTCAAAGCACCATCACCGAAGAAACCTTCCAGACGCTGCTGGTCAGCCGTGCGCTGGAGAAATTAGGCTATACCGTCAACAAACCCAGCGAAGTAGATTACAACGTTGGCTACACCTCGCTTGCTTCCGGCGATGCAACCTTCACCGCCGTGAACTGGACGCCACTGCATGACAACATGTACGAAGCTGCCGGTGGCGATAAGAAATTTTATCGTGAAGGGGTATTTGTTAACGGCGCGGCACAGGGTTACCTGATCGATAAGAAAACCGCCGACCAGTATAAAATCACCAACATCGCACAACTGAAAGATCCGAAGATCGCCAAACTGTTCGATACCAACGGCGACGGTAAAGCGGATTTAACCGGGTGTAACCCTGGCTGGGGCTGCGAAGGTGCCATCAACCACCAGCTTGCCGCGTATGAACTGACCCATACCGTGACGCATAATCAGGGGAACTACGCGGCGATGATGGCCGACACCATCAGTCGCTACAAAGAGGGCAAACCGGTGTTTTATTATACCTGGACGCCGTACTGGGTGAGTAATGAGCTGAAGCCAGGGAAAGATGTGGTCTGGTTGCAGGTGCCGTTCTCCGCACTGCCGGGCGATAAAAACGCCGATACCAAACTGCCGAATGGTGCGAATTATGGCTTCCCGGTCAGCACCATGCATATCGTTGCCAACAAAGCCTGGGCCGAGAAAAACCCGGCAGCAGCGAAACTGTTTGCCATTATGCAGTTGCCAGTGGCAGATATTAACGCCCAGAACGCCATTATGCATGACGGCAAAGCCTCAGAAGGCGATATTCAGGGCCATGTTGATGGCTGGATCAAAGCCCACCAGCAGCAGTTCGATGGCTGGGTGAATGAGGCGCTGGCAGCGCAGAAGTAATTTTTATTCGGGCGGATAAGGCGTTTTTGCCTCATCCGCCGCTCTGTACACAATGCCTGATGCGACGCTGACGCGTCTTATCATGCCTACAAACCACATCGCACATTTCAACAAGCTATCTTTCATCCCATATTCATCAACATCCGCTATTATTGATTTCCAGCTTAATCATCACCTGATGAACAAAAATAATGACTAAACCTAATCATGAGCTTAGCCCGGCGCTGATCGTGCTGATGTCTATCGCCACCGGTCTGGCGGTCGCCAGTAACTATTACGCCCAGCCGCTACTCGACACCATCGCGCGTAACTTTTCCCTTTCCGCCAGTTCGGCAGGCTTTATTGTTACCGCCGCGCAATTGGGCTATGCAGCAGGTCTGCTGTTTCTTGTTCCCCTCGGTGATATGTTTGAACGCCGCCGCCTGATTGTCTCGATGACCTTACTGGCAGCGGGCGGTATGTTGATTACCGCCAGCAGTCAGTCGCTGGCGATGATGCTCCTCGGTACGGCATTAACCGGTTTATTCTCTGTCGTGGCACAAATTCTGGTTCCGCTGGCAGCGACGCTGGCTTCACCGGATAAACGCGGCAAAGTGGTTGGCACCATTATGAGCGGTCTGCTGTTGGGGATATTGCTGGCACGAACCGTTGCCGGGTTACTGGCAAACCTCGGCGGCTGGCGCACCGTCTTTTGGGTTGCCTCGGTGTTAATGGCTCTGATGGCGCTAGCATTATGGCGTGGTCTGCCACAAATGAAATCAGAAACCCACCTCAACTACCCACAGTTGTTGGGTTCCGTTTTCAGCATGTTTATCAACGATAAGATCCTGCGCACCCGCGCATTGCTTGGCTGCCTGACCTTTGCCAACTTCAGCATTCTCTGGACCTCAATGGCCTTTTTGCTTGCCGCTCCACCTTTTAACTACAGCGATGGTGTCATTGGTCTGTTTGGACTTGCGGGAGCTGCCGGCGCGTTGGGCGCTCGTCCGGCGGGCGGTTTTGCCGATAAGGGTAAATCGCACCACACCACAACTTTCGGTCTGCTGCTGCTATTACTTTCATGGCTGGCGATCTGGTTTGGTCACACTTCCGTACTGGCGTTGATTATCGGAATCCTGGTGCTGGATCTCACCGTACAGGGCGTGCATATCACTAACCAGACGGTAATTTATCGAATACACCCTGATGCGCGTAATCGCCTGACCGCAGGTTACATGACCAGCTACTTTATTGGCGGTGCCGCCGGTTCGCTAATTTCAGCCTCAGCCTGGCAACATGGCGGTTGGGCTGGCGTTTGTCTGGCTGGCGCGACGATTGCCCTGGTTAACTTACTGGTCTGGTGGCGAGGTTTTCATCGTCAGGAAGCCGCAAATTAAGCAATCAGCAACCGTTTTCGTGGCTTTACACTTATAAGGGTGTTAAGAAGCCCATCAGTCTGATAAGGTTAAGATATTCATTCAGTCTATTTATAATATTAACAATCGTTAAGCGTACACTCTATGGAAAGCCCTACTCCACAGCCTGCTCCTGGTTCGGCGACCTTCATGGAAGGATGCAAAGACAGTTTACCGATTGTTATTAGTTATATTCCGGTGGCCTTTGCGTTCGGTCTGAATGCGACCCGTCTGGGATTCTCTCCTCTCGAAAGCGTTTTTTTCTCCTGCATCATTTATGCAGGCGCGAGCCAGTTCGTCATTACCGCGATGCTGGCAGCCGGGAGTAGTTTGTGGGTTGCTGCACTGACCGTCATGGCAATGGATGTTCGCCATGTGTTGTATGGCCCGTCACTGCGTAGCCGTATTATTCAGCGTCTGCAAAAATCGAAAACCGCCCTGTGGGCATTTGGCCTGACGGATGAGGTTTTTGCCGCCGCAACCGCAAAACTGGTACGCAATAATCGCCGCTGGAGCGAGAACTGGATGATCGGCATTGCCTTCAGTTCATGGTCATCGTGGGTATTTGGTACGGTAATAGGGGCATTCTCCGGCAGCGGCTTGCTGCAAGGTTATCCCGCCGTTGAAGCTGCATTAGGTTTTATGCTTCCGGCACTCTTTATGAGTTTCCTGCTCGCCTCTTTCCAGCGCAAACAATCTCTTTGCGTTACCGCAGCGTTAGTTGGTGCCCTTGCAGGCGTAACGCTATTTTCTATTCCCGTCGCCATTCTGGCAGGCATTGTCTGTGGCTGCCTCACTGCGTTAATCCAGGCATTCTGGCAAGGAGCGCCCGATGAGCTATGAGGTTCTGCTGCTTGGGTTACTGGTTGGCGTGGCGAATTATTGCTTCCGCTATTTGCCGCTGCGCCTGCGTGTGGGTAATGCCCGCCCAACCAAACGTGGCGCGGTAGGTATTTTGCTCGACACCATTGGCATCGCCTCGATATGCGCTCTGCTGGTTGTCTCTACCGCACCAGAAGTGATGCACGATACACGCCGTTTCGTGCCCACGCTGGTCGGCTTCGCGGTACTGGGTGACAGTTTCTATAAAACACGCAGCATTATCATCCCAACACTGCTTAGTGCGCTGGCCTATGGGCTCGCCTGGAAAGTGATGGCGATTATATAACCCACAAGAATCATTTTTCTAAAACAATACATTTACTTTATTTGTCACTGTCGTTACTATATCGGCTGAAATTAATGAGGTCATACCCAAATGGATAGTTCGTTTACGCCCATTGAACAAATGCTAAAATTTCGCGCCAGCCGCCACGAAGATTTTCCTTATCAGGAGATCCTTCTGACTCGTCTTTGCATGCACATGCAAAGCAAGCTGCTGGAGAACCGCAATAAAATGCTGAAGGCTCAGGGGATTAACGAGACGTTGTTTATGGCGTTGATTACGCTGGAGTCTCAGGAAAACCACAGTATTCAGCCTTCTGAATTAAGTTGTGCTCTTGGATCATCCCGTACCAACGCGACGCGTATTGCCGATGAACTGGAAAAACGCGGTTGGATCGAACGTCGTGAAAGCGATAACGATCGCCGCTGCCTGCATCTGCAATTAACGGAAAAAGGTCACGAGTTTTTGCGCGAGGTTTTACCACCGCAGCATAACTGCCTGCATCAACTCTGGTCCGCGCTCAGCACAACAGAAAAAGATCAGCTCGAGCAAATCACCCGCAAATTGCTCTCCCGTCTCGACCAGATGGAACAAGACGGTGTGGTTCTCGAAGCGATGAGCTAACGCGTCATCTCGCTCAAAAATCCAGATTTATAAAAGAAAAAATGACCGGCCAGCATCGCAACATGCTGGCCTTTTTGGCAAGCAGGTCGGCTCAGCCGATGAGTTAAGAAGATCGTGGAGAACAATATGAGCGCAAATGCGGAGACTCAAACCCCGCAGCAACCGGTAAAGAAGAGCGGCAAACGTAAGCGTCTGCTCCTCCTTCTCACCTTGCTCTTTATAATTATTGCCGTAGCGATAGGGATTTATTGGTTTTTGGTACTGCGTCATTTCGAAGAAACCGATGACGCATACGTGGCAGGGAATCAGATTCAAATTATGTCTCAGGTGTCTGGCAGCGTGACGAAAGTCTGGGCCGATAACACCGATTTTGTAAAAGAAGGCGATGTTCTGGTCACTCTCGACCCGACAGATGCTCGCCAGGCGTTTGAAAAAGCCAAAACTGCACTGGCTTCCAGCGTTCGCCAAACCCACCAGCTGATGATTAACAGCAAACAGTTGCAGGCGAATATTGAGGTGCAAAAAATCGCCCTCGCGAAAGCACAAAGCGACTACAACCGCCGTGTGCCGCTGGGCAATGCCAACCTGATTGGTCGCGAAGAGCTGCAACACGCCCGCGACGCCGTCACCAGTGCCCAGGCGCAACTGGACGTCGCTATTCAACAATACAATGCCAATCAGGCGATGATTCTGGGGACTAAACTGGAAGATCAGCCTGCCGTGCAACAGGCTGCCACCGAAGTACGTAACGCCTGGCTGGCGCTGGAGCGTACCCGTATTGTCAGTCCGATGACCGGTTATGTCTCCCGCCGCGCGGTACAGCCTGGGGCGCAAATTAGCCCAACGACGCCGCTGATGGCGGTCGTTCCAGCCACCAATATGTGGGTGGATGCCAACTTTAAAGAGACGCAGATTGCCAATATGCGTATCGGTCAGCCGGTCACTATCACCACGGATATTTACGGCGATGATGTGAAATACACCGGTAAAGTGGTTGGTCTGGATATGGGCACAGGTAGCGCATTCTCACTGCTTCCGGCGCAAAATGCGACCGGTAACTGGATCAAAGTCGTTCAGCGTCTACCTGTGCGTATCGAACTGGACCAGAAACAGCTGGAGCAATACCCGCTGCGCATTGGTTTGTCCACGCTGGTGAGCGTCAATACCACTAACCGTGACGGTCAGGTACTGGCAAATAAAGTACGTTCAACACCGGTCGCGGTAAGTACCGCGCGTGAAATCAGCCTGGCACCTGTCAATAAACTGATCGACGATATCGTAAAAGCTAACGCTGGCTAATCCAGAGGTGCGTGTGATGCAACAGCAAAAACCGCTGGAAGGCGCGCAACTGGTCATTATGACGATTGCGCTGTCACTGGCGACATTCATGCAGGTGCTGGACTCCACCATTGCTAACGTGGCGATCCCCACTATCGCCGGGAATCTGGGCTCATCGCTCAGCCAGGGAACGTGGGTAATCACTTCTTTCGGGGTGGCGAATGCCATCTCGATCCCGCTTACCGGCTGGCTGGCAAAGCGCGTCGGGGAAGTGAAACTGTTCCTTTGGTCCACCATCGCCTTTGCTATTGCGTCGTGGGCGTGTGGTGTCTCCAGCAGCCTGAATATGCTGATCTTCTTCCGCGTGATTCAGGGGATTGTCGCCGGGCCGTTGATCCCGCTTTCGCAAAGTCTATTGCTGAATAACTACCCGCCAGCCAAACGCTCGATCGCGCTGGCGTTGTGGTCGATGACGGTGATTGTCGCGCCAATTTGCGGCCCGATCCTCGGCGGTTATATCAGCGATAATTACCACTGGGGCTGGATATTCTTCATCAACGTGCCGATTGGCGTGGCGGTGGTGTTGATGACACTGCAAACTCTGCGCGGACGTGAAACCCGCACCGAACGGCGGCGGATTGATGCCGTGGGGCTGGCACTGCTGGTTATTGGTATCGGCAGCCTGCAGATTATGCTCGACCGCGGTAAAGAGCTGGACTGGTTCTCATCACAGGAAATTATCATTCTTACCGTGGTGGCGGTGGTGGCTATCTGCTTCCTGATTGTCTGGGAGCTGACCGACGATAACCCGATAGTCGATCTGTCGTTGTTTAAGTCGCGCAACTTCACCATCGGCTGCTTGTGTATCAGCCTCGCGTATATGCTCTACTTCGGCGCTATTGTTCTGCTGCCGCAGTTGTTGCAGGAGGTCTACGGTTACACGGCGACCTGGGCAGGTTTGGCCTCTGCGCCGGTAGGGATTATTCCGGTGATCCTGTCGCCGATTATCGGCCGCTTCGCGCATAAACTGGATATGCGGCGGCTGGTAACCTTCAGCTTTATTATGTATGCCGTCTGCTTCTACTGGCGTGCCTATACCTTTGAACCAGGTATGGATTTTGGCGCGTCGGCCTGGCCGCAGTTTATCCAGGGGTTTGCGGTGGCCTGCTTCTTTATGCCGCTGACCACCATTACGCTGTCTGGTTTGCCACCGGAACGACTGGCGGCGGCATCGAGCCTCTCTAACTTTACGCGAACGCTGGCGGGGTCTATCGGCACGTCGATAACCACGACCATGTGGACCAACCGCGAGTCGATGCACCATGCGCAGTTGACTGAGTCGGTAAACCCGTTCAACCCGAATGCCCAGGCGATGTACAGTCAACTGGAAGGGCTTGGGATGACGCAACAGCAGGCATCAGGCTGGATTGCCCAGCAGATCACCAATCAGGGGCTGATTATTTCCGCCAATGAGATCTTCTGGATGTCAGCCGGGATATTCCTCGTCCTGCTGGGGCTGGTGTGGTTTGCTAAACCGCCATTTGGCGCAGGTGGCGGCGGAGGCGGTGCGCACTAAGTACAACTAAGCCAGTTCATTTGAACTGGCTTTTTTCAATTAATTGTGAAGATAGTTTACTGACTAAATGTGCAGTTCCTGCAACTTCTCTTCCGGCAGCGCCAGTTCTTCGTTGCTGTTGATGCGCACGTCACGTTCCAGAATGCTACGCGCAATATCCTGCGCTTCCTGCAACGAGTGCATCTGGTAAGTGCCACACTGGTAGACGTTCAGTTCCGGGATCTGATTCTGATCCTGCACTTTCAGCACGTCTTCCATTGCCGCTTTCCAGGCATCAGCAACACGCTGCTCATCTGGCGTACCAATCAGACTCATATAAAAACCGGTGCGGCAGCCCATTGGCGAGATATCGATAATCTCTACACCATTACCGTTAAGATGGTTACGCATAAAACCAGCAAACAGGTGCTCCAGGGTATGGATCCCTCTTTCTGGCATCACTTCTTTGTTCGGCACGCAGAAGCGCAGATCGAACACGGTGATTGCGTCGCCATGCGGGGTGTTCATTGTTTTCGCCACCCGAACTGCAGGCGCTTCCATCCGGGTATGATCGACTGTGAAGCTATCTAACAACGGCATTTAGCCACCTCCGGTAATTTTTTTTAAAATTTTCTGAACTCTTTCTTCCCAGGCGAGTCTGAGTATATGAAAGACGCGCATTTGTTATCATCATCCCTGAATTCAGAGATGAAATTTTGGCCACTCACGAGTGGCCTTTTTCTTTTCTGTCAGGCGTGTTTTTCCAGCCACACCGCAAACGGTTCGGTATCAGCGGTTTCCATTTCCTGCTGACGGCGTTCAGATGCCTCGCGCTCGGCTACAAAATCCTCTTCGCGCAGAATTTCCAGCGGCTCTTCACGCAGCAGATTACGGTAGGCTTCTGCAAACGCTTTGCCTGTTCCGCCAATACCAGTATCAATCATAGACCTTAAGATACGGGCAGAGAAAGTCAGATCGGGATTATCGAAGCAGGCAACCAGTTCATCACACACTTTCTGATACGCTTCGCCGCCGTTAATGCTATCCAGCGTTTGCGCGACGCGTTTCAGATCGCGGAACAGATCTTTACCCACCTGCAGTAACGGGAACTGCGCGGTTTCGCAGCCGATACCCAGCGTCAGGCCCGGTTTGCGACCTTCAAGGATCACCCGGTTCCAGTTAACGCGCGTACAGGCAAGTTCGCTACTGCTCATTTCCGGTGCATCAGCCAGCGCACACCAGACCATAAACAGGTCGAGGAATCGCACCTGCTGTTCATCTACACCAATCGGCGAGAACGGGTTGATGTCCAGCGAACGCACTTCAATATATTCAATGCCGCCACGTAACAGCGCATCAGAAGGTGACTCGCCGCTGCGGGTAACGCGTTTTGGACGAATCGGCGCATACAGTTCGTTTTCAATCTGCAGCACGTTGCTATTGATTTGCAGCCTCTTACCGTCTTTCTCAATACCAATCTTCGCGTACTCTTCCGATGGCGTTTTGATTGCCTGTTTAAGGCCCGCTACGTACTCGTAAAGATCGTTGAAGGTAATACCAAGATTGCTTTGCGATTTATTGGTATAGCCGAGATCGCTCAAACGAAGAGAGGTCGCATACGGCAGGTAATACATACCGCACTCGGTTTTCTCAAACGGCAGCGACGTTGGTTTTCCTTGCAGGAAAGAAGAACAAATCGCCGGAGATGCACCAAACAGATAAGGAATGACCCAACCGAAACGATAGTAATTGCGGATAACGCGGAAATAGCCCGCAGAAATTTTCTCTTTGGCATCAGCGCCCGAGATATCACCGCACTTCGCTTGCCAGAATGCCATTGGCAAAGAGAAATTGTAGTGCACGCCGGAAATGGTTTGCATCAGCGCGCCGTAGCGATTTTTCAGCCCTTCACGATACAGCGTTTTAAAGCGTCCGGTGTTAGAAGTGCCGTACTGTGCCAGTTCGATGTCCTGACCTTCTGCGATGTAGCATGGCATACTTAACGGCCACATCCGCTCATCACCCATATTGCGCGCCGTATAACGATGCAGATCGCGCATAAAGGTCAGCATATGTTCAATATCACCATCCACTGGTGTAATGAATTCCAGCAATGCTTCCGCAAAATCGGTAGTAATCCATTTGTGCGTCAGTGCGGAACCTAATGCTTCAGGATGACCTGTTGTTGCCAGTGTGCCATCAGCATTAACACGCAAAGTTTCGCGCTCCAGCCCACGCTGTATCCCCTTTAACGCCTGAGGATGTTTTTCCAGCCAGGCCAGCGCCTGTGATACGTCCGGGATCAAATTGACCTCCCGCCTGTCAAAATCGTTTTAATTAGCATAACTGTAATGGTGACCATATGTGCAGGCCTACAATTAGTGCCACCACATCATGCCCTGAACGGTCGCTGCTGCAACTGCAACATAGCGTAACGCTTTACCAAGGCACAAAAAAAAGATTACTGGCCCCCAGGAGATGCGCATCCATCCCGCTAACAGACACAGTAAATCGCCAACCACGGGCATCCAGCTTAATAATAGCGTGACTGCACCATAGCGTTTCAGCCAGCCGGTAGCTTTCTCTTGCCAGCGCGATGTTTTACGCAATGGAAAGAAACGCCCAAGGATAACGTTAGTTAACCCTCCAAGGCTATTACCCATTGTTGCTGTTAAAACTAAAACCCAGGGATAACTGATCCCGGAAAGCAACATTGCCACCAGCACGACTTCGGAGTTGCCGGGTAATAGTGTAGCGCTGAGAAAACTACTGGCAAACAACGAGAAAAGCGATAACGCTTCACTCACAGCAAGCGAACATCCACGGCGTCCATGCCTGCTGCACGGGCCGCCTGAATACCGAAATCGGCATCTTCAAAGACCACACACTGCGTCGGTTGCACGCCAATACGCTGCGCGCACAACAAAAATGTGTCTGGCGCGGGTTTATGGTGTTTGACGTGATCAGCAGCGACGACGGCGTCAAAATAACGGCGTAATCCCAGGTGCGCCAGCAATGCCTCAGCGATGGCGCTTTCACTCCCCGTTCCTACAGCCATTGGGCGACGACCATGCCAACTTTTCACCACTTCAACAAGAGGAAGCGGCTCGACACTATCCAGCAGCATACTTCTTACTGCTTCTGTTTTTTCACGCGCTAACGCATGCGGGTCGAGATCGGCCTGATTCAGCTCAATAATTGCCTGAGCAATACGCCAGGTGGGCGATCCATTAAGCGCAATCATTGCCTGAACATCGTACTGAAGACCGTAGTGCCCTAATACTTCGCGCCACGCTTTACGGTGCGTAGGCTCCGTATCCAGGATTGTGCCATCCATATCAAAAATTAAACCTGCATAACGCTCGTACATGGTCTTCTCGCAAGTCGAAAAATATGACGCTACTTTAGCGTAATTGCTTGATTTTGTCGCTGATGGCGAAGGAGAAGAAAATTCAGGAAATGGATAAAGTAGTTATTTAGAAATGAGATATTTTTGAAGGAAATTTTTGGGAGAAGATGGTGCATCCGGGAGGATTACTCACTGGCGTTCGCCCTTCGGGCCGTTGCTGACGCAACGTTATCCTCCCTGGTGCCTGCGGTTAATACCGCTATCTCTTCGATACCTTCATTGCTGAAGGTTACGGAGAATATGGTGCATCCGGGAGGATTCGAACCTCCGACCGCTCGGTTCGTAGCCGAGTACTCTATCCAGCTGAGCTACGGATGCATCGGGAAAATTTATTTTACTGCTGATATTGATATCGCTACTAAAGCCATATCAAGTAAGAGATGGTGCATCCGGGAGGATTACTCGCCTTGCGGCTCGCCCTTCGGGCCGTTGCTAAAGCAACGTTATCATCCCTGGTGCCTGCGGTTAATTCCGCTACCTCTTCGATACCTTCATTGCTGAAGATTTCGGAGAATATGGTGCATCCGGGAGGATTCGAACCTCCGACCGCTCGGTTCGTAGCCGAGTACTCTATCCAGCTGAGCTACGGATGCATCGGGAAAATTTATTTTACTGCTGATATTGATACCGCTACTAAAGCCATATCAAGTAAGAGATGGTGCATCCGGGAGGATTCGAACCTCCGACCGCTCGGTTCGTAGCCGAGTACTCTATCCAGCTGAGCTACGGATGCATCGGGAAACTTACTTTACTGCAGATTTTTTAATACCGCTACTAAAGCCGTATCAAGTAAGAGGTGGTGCATCCGGGAGGATTACTCGCCTTGCGGCTCGCCCTTCGGGCCGTTGCTAAAGCAACGTTATCCTCCCTGGTGCCTGCGGTTATACCGCCACCTCTTCCATACCTTCATCGCTGAAAGTACGTAGAATATGGTGCATCCGGGAGGATTCGAACCTCCGACCGCTCGGTTCGTAGCCGAGTACTCTATCCAGCTGAGCTACGGATGCAAATGGCGGTGAGGCGGGGATTCGAACCCCGGATGCAGCTTTTGACCGCATACTCCCTTAGCAGGGGAGCGCCTTCAGCCTCTCGGCCACCTCACCACACGCCTCTTACGAGTGCTTCGAAGAACTTGTTTATCGCTCATCGTCGCTGCGTGGCGCACATATTACTTTCTGAGACTTATAAGTCAAACAATTTTTCCTACACTTTTATCGTTTGCACACTTCACGTTCAATTAGTCTGTAAAAACGTCAAAAAGAGTGTTTTATCAACAGAAAAATGGAGGTCTGACAGATAGTAGTAATGCAAAAAAATGGAGACTTAAGTTGAATGAACGGGAGTAAAGCGAAAAGACTATAGAGTGAAGGAGAAATTTTGAGGGTGCGTCTCACCGATAAAGATGAGACGCGGAAAGATTAGTAACTGGACTGCTGGGATTTTTCAGCCTGGATACGCTGGTAGATCTCTTCACGGTGAACAGAAACTTCCTTCGGGGCATTTACGCCAATACGTACCTGGTTGCCCTTTACCCCTAAAACTGTCACGGTGACCTCATCCCCAATCATGAGGGTCTCACCAACTCGACGAGTCAGAATCAGCATTCTTTGCTCCTTGAAAGATTAAAAGAGTCGGGTCTCTCTGTATCCCGGCATTATCCATCATATAACGCCAAAAAGTAAGCAATGACAAACACATTACATGTAAGCAGTCATGGCATTACATTCTGTTAAACCTAAGTTTAGCCGATATACACAACTTCAACCTGACTTTATCGTTGTCGATAGCGTTAATGCGAATGCCGTGAAGCGAGTCCACGGCATTGCCTGACGCTTATATTATTGCAATTTCGCGCTGACCCAGCCTTTCACACTGGCTAACGCTGCAGGTAAGGCCGCAGCATCCGTACCACCGGCTTGCGCCATGTCAGGACGTCCACCACCCTTGCCGCCCACCTGCTGAGCGACCATACCAATCAGTTCCCCTGCTTTCACACGATCTGTGACGTCCTTAGATACGCCTGCAATCAGAGAAACCTTACCTTCGGCTACCGTTGCCAGCACGATAATTGTCGACCCCAGCTGATTTTTTAAATCGTCAACCA
The DNA here is from genome assembly GCF_028421345.1 of Escherichia sp. S10b. Lineage (NCBI taxonomy): Bacteria > Pseudomonadati > Pseudomonadota > Gammaproteobacteria > Enterobacterales > Enterobacteriaceae > Escherichia > Escherichia sp. S10b. Next base: position 23,082 of record NZ_JAHZSO010000152.1, on the reverse strand, counting down.
TGGTACGCAACATTTTCGGCTCAACACCGCTAAGCTCGCTAACCAACAGCTTAACACCATTAACATCAATTGCCTTACTGGAAAGATTTGCGCTCTCCTGTGCGGCAGCTTGTTCTTTAAGCTGTTGTAGTTCTTTTTCTAACTGACGCGTACGTTCCAGTACTGAGCGCACTTTATCCGCCAGATTATTGCTATCGCCTTTCAGCAGATGCGCGACTTCGCTTAAGCGATCGCTGTCTGCATGAACGGTGGTGATAGCGCCTTCTCCGGTTACCGCTTCGATACGACGAACGCCTGCAGCAGTACCCGATTCAGAGATGATGCGGAACAGACCAATATCACCAGTGCGGCTGGCGTGAGTACCGCCACACAGCTCGGTGGAGAAATCGCCCATGCTCAGCACGCGTACACGCTCATCATACTTCTCGCCGAACAGCGCCATCGCACCTTTCGCTTTCGCCGCTTCGAGATCCATGATGTTGGTTTCGATCGGCAAATTGCGACGAATCTGTGCGTTCACCAGGTCTTCGACCGCACGAATCTCTTCCGGTTTCATCGCTTCGTTGTGTGAGAAGTCGAAGCGCAGCACCTTGTCGTTAACCAGTGAACCTTTCTGCGATACATGAGTCCCCAGAACCTGGCGCAGCGCAGCGTGCATCAGGTGCGTTGCGGAGTGATTCAGACGAATACGGGCGCGACGAGCCTCATCAACATCAGCCTGCACAGCGTCGCCCACTTTCAGAGAACCCGCAGCAAGTTTACCGATGTGACCAATCGCCTGGCCGTATTTCTGCGTATCTTCCACCGCGAAGGAGAAGTTAGCGCCTTTCAGTTCGCCTTTATCACCAACCTGACCGCCGGATTCCGCATAGAATGGTGTTTGATCCAGCACGACCACAGCTTCCTGGCCTGCATTGATTGCATCAACCGCTTTACCATCAACAAACAGCGCGGTCACTTTGCCGTTCAGTTCCAGATGGTCATAGCCTTTAAATTCAGATGCACTATCAACACGGATCATTGCGTTGTAATCGGCACCAAAGCCGCTGGCTTCGCGCGCGCGACGACGCTGCTCTTCCATTGCTGCTTCAAAACCAGCTTCGTCAACTTTGATGTTGCGCTCACGACAAACATCAGCCGTCAGGTCAACCGGGAAGCCATAGGTGTCGTACAGACGGAAAGCCGTTTCACCATCCAGCGTATCACCAGAAAGTTTTGCCAGCTCTTCATCCAGCAACGCCAGACCGCGCTCCAGAGTACGGGCAAACTGCTCTTCTTCAGTCTTCAGCACCTGCTCAACCTGCGCCTGCTGGCGTTTCAGGTCTTCACCCGCAGAGCCCATAACGTCGATCAGCGGACCAACCAGTTTGTAGAAGAAGGTTTCTTTCGCGCCGAGCATATTGCCGTGACGCACTGCGCGACGAATGATACGACGCAGTACATAACCACGGTTTTCATTGGACGGCATTACGCCATCCGCGATCAGGAACGCACAAGAACGAATGTGGTCAGCGATTACGCGCAGCGATTTATTGCTCAGATCGGTCGCGCCAGTGACTTTCGCTACCGCCTGGATCAACGTGCGGAACAGGTCGATGTCATAGTTAGAGTTAACGTGTTGCAGCACCGCAGCAATACGCTCCAGACCCATACCGGTATCTACAGACGGCTTCGGCAGCGGTTCCATCGTGCCATCTGCCTGGCGGTTGAACTGCATGAAGACGATGTTCCAGATCTCAATGTAGCGGTCGCCGTCTTCTTCCGGACTTCCCGGAGGGCCACCCCAAATGTGGTCGCCGTGATCGTAGAAGATTTCGGTGCACGGGCCGCACGGACCAGTGTCACCCATCTGCCAGAAGTTGTCAGATGCGTATGGCGCACCTTTGTTATCGCCGATGCGAATAATACGTTCGCGCGGGATCCCGACTTCTTTTTCCCAGATTTCGTAGGCTTCGTCGTCGCTTTCATAGACGGTAACCCACAGACGCTCTTTCGGCAGGGCAAACCATTTTTCGCTGGTCAGCAGTTCCCATGCAAACTGAATGGCATCGTGTTTGAAATAGTCGCCGAAGCTGAAGTTGCCCAGCATTTCGAAGAAGGTATGGTGACGCGCGGTGTAACCGACGTTTTCCAGGTCGTTGTGTTTACCACCCGCACGCACGCAGCGTTGGGAAGTGGTAGCGCGGGAATAATTACGCTTGTCGAGCCCAAGGAACACATCCTTGAACTGGTTCATCCCGGCGTTGGTAAACAACAAAGTTGGGTCGTTATGGGGTACCAGGGAGCTGCTGGCAACTACCTGATGTCCCTTACTATGGAAAAAGTCGAGAAACGCCTGACGGATCTCAGCGGTGCTCTTGCTCATAATTATCCTGAAATCAAGCTAACGAAATATCGCCACCAGCTCCAGCGTGTCTTAACCGCCGGGCTGGTAACTGAAAAGTGGGAATAAGATAAGTTTTCTTGACTGGGAAGTAAAATACCGTATGCGTTCAGTCGGCAAAATTTCGCCAAATATCCTGGATATCTTCCATCAGATAGCCACGATAGAGCAGAAAACGCTGGATCTTAACTTTTTCTGAAAAGACAGTTGGCAAAGGTTCACCATATTTTCGCGTCGCCTGATCGCGCGCCAGTGCGCACCAGTCGATGTCACATTCACGCATCGCTTTTTCTGTCGCTTCGCGGGAAATACCTTTCTGATTCAGTTCCTGACGAATACGTGCAGGTCCATAACCTTTGCGGCTACGGCTGGCGATAAAGCGCGCAACAAATCGGCTGTCATCGAGATAGCCATGTTCATGGCACCAGGCAATAACGCGCTCGTAATCTTCTGCCGTAGCATCAATCTCTTCTGGGCCATTTTTGCCCATAATCGGTGCCGCGAGTTTACGTCGCAGTTCTTGCTCACTGTGATCGCGCACCGCCAGAATGCGTACCGCACGATCCAACAGGCGAGCATATGCCGGGCGACGGGACGTTGATTCTGTCATGGCATATCCTTACAACTTAAAAAAGCAAAAGGGCCGCAGATGCGACCCAGGTTTTGCTGATAAACAGATTTAATAGTCAATGAGTGTGCAGAATGTTCCCGCAGGCCCAATTCGTTAGAGGATCGAGGTGAGAGTAATTTTTCACGCCAGTGCTGGCCTGTTCCCCTCACCCTAACCCTCTCCCCAAAGGGGCGAGGGGACCGTCCGTGCACACATTATCTATTATCATCAATAACGAACGATTAAAAATCTTCGTTAGTTTCTGCTACGCCTTCGCTGTCATCTACAGAGAAATCCGGCGTTGAGTTCGGGTTGCTCAGCAGCAACTCACGTACTTTCTTCTCGATCTCTTTCGCGGTTTCCGGGTTATCTTTCAGCCAGGCAGTTGCATTCGCTTTACCCTGACCGATCTTCTCACCTTTGTAGCTGTACCACGCGCCTGCTTTCTCGATCAGCTTCTCTTTTACGCCCAGGTCAACCAGTTCGCCGTAGAAGTTGATACCTTCGCCGTAGAGGATCTGAAATTCAGCCTGTTTAAACGGTGCAGCGATTTTGTTCTTCACCACTTTCACGCGGGTTTCGCTACCCACCACGTTTTCGCCCTCTTTCACCGCGCCGATACGACGGATGTCGAGACGAACAGAGGCGTAGAATTTCAGCGCGTTACCACCGGTAGTGGTTTCCGGGTTACCGAACATCACACCAATTTTCATACGGATCTGGTTGATGAAGATCAGCAGCGTGTTGGACTGCTTCAGGTTACCCGCCAGCTTACGCATCGCCTGGCTCATCATACGTGCCGCAAGGCCCATGTGAGAGTCGCCGATTTCGCCTTCGATTTCCGCTTTCGGCGTCAGTGCCGCCACGGAGTCAACGACGATAACGTCTACTGCGCCAGAACGCGCCAGGGCGTCACAGATTTCCAGTGCCTGCTCGCCGGTGTCCGGCTGGGAGCACAGCAGGTTATCGATATCGACGCCCAGTTTACGTGCGTAGATTGGGTCCAGCGCGTGTTCAGCATCGATAAACGCACAGGTTTTACCTTCACGCTGCGCTGCGGCGATCACCTGCAACGTCAGCGTGGTTTTACCGGAAGATTCCGGTCCGTAGATTTCGACGATACGGCCCATCGGTAGACCACCTGCCCCAAGCGCGATATCCAGTGAAAGCGAACCGGTAGAGATGGTTTCCACATCCATGGAACGGTCTTCACCCAGGCGCATGATGGAGCCTTTACCAAATTGTTTCTCAATCTGGCCCAGTGCTGCCGCCAACGCTTTCTGTTTGTTTTCGTCGATAGCCATTTTTACTCCTGTCATGCCGGGTAATACCGGATAGTCAATATGTTCTGTTGAAGCAATTATACTGTATGCTCATACAGTATCAAGTGTTTTGTAGAAATTGTTGCCACAAGGTCTGCAATGCATACGCAGTAGCCTGACGACGCACCGCATCACGGTCGCCGCTGAAGCATTCCCGCCGGGTAATGCCTTCACCGCGGGCAGTGGCAAAAGCAAACCAGACGGTGCCGACAGGCTTCTCTTCACTGCCGCCATCCGGCCCGGCGATACCACTAATAGACACGGCATAATCAGCACGAGCCGCTTTCAGTGCGCCTATCGCCATTTCCACCACGACGGGTTCACTCACCGCGCCATGCTGCGCCAGCGTCTCTTCGCGTACGCCGATCATCTGCGCTTTGGCTTCGTTACTGTAGGTGACAAATCCGCGTTCAAACCAGGCGGAGCTACCGGCAATATCGGTAATCACTTTCGCTACCCAACCACCGGTACAAGACTCGGCAGTTGTTACGGTTGCGCCACGGGCTTTCAGCGCCTGCCCAACCTGTTCACTTAACTGCATCAGTTCACTGTCAGTCATCACAACCTCTGTCAGTCAAAAATTTATGCCGGACAAGATAGCACTTTCGTCAGGAAGATGGTGTTGGCGTTGCAATTTTACGAGGAGGATTCAGAAAAAAGCTGATTAGCCAGAGGGAAGCTCACGCCCCCCTCTTGTAAATAGCTACTGTACTCGCGCCAGCGCCACGGCTTGTCCTAACTGCCAGACCGCCATTGCGTAATGGGTGCTGTGGTTGTAACGGGTGATGGTGTAGAAGTTCGGCAGACCGTACCAGTACTGGTAGCCGGTGCCAACATCCAGACGCAGCAGGCTGGCTTGTTGATGGTTGCCCAGCGGCTGCTGTGGCGTTAAACCTGCGGCGGCAAGCTGCGAAATGCTGTACTTAGTTTTGAAGCCATTTGGCAAGCCTGGAGCCTGACCGTTTGCCATTACCGCGACCTGATCGCCTTTCACCCAGCCGTGCGCTTTGAAATAGTTCGCCACGCTACCGATCGCATCAACCGGATCCCACAGGTTGATATGCCCGTCGCCGCTGAAATCTACCGCATATTGTTTGTAAGACGACGGCATAAACTGTCCGTAGCCCATCGCCCCGGCAAAGGAACCTTTCAGATTGAGCGGATCGTCCTGCTCGTCGCGCGCCATCAACAGGAAGGTTTCCAGCTCGCCAGAGAAATACTCCGCGCGGCGTGGGTAGTTAAATGACAGCGTTGCCAGCGCATCGAGGATGCGAGTTTTCCCCATCACGCGCCCCCAGCGGGTTTCAACGCCGATAATCCCGACGATAATTTCCGGCGGTACGCCATACACCTGCCACGCGCGATTCAACGCATCTTCATACTGATTCCAGAAAACCACACCGTTCTGCACGTTGTCCGGCGTAATAAATTTTTTGCGATAACGCAGCCATGCGCCGTTCGGACCTGATGGCGGTTTCACCGATGTGGTTGGTGCCTGGTTATCCATCAGCCGCAGTACCGAATCCAGACGTTTCGCCTGGGAGAGAATTTCCTGCAACTGCTGACGATCGAAACCGTGTTTGTTCACCATTTTGTCGATGAACTGCTGGGCATTCGGGTTATTAGCGAAATCGCCGCCCATCTGCATCACATTGTGCTGCGGCTCAAGCAGGAAGCCGCCAGACGGCGTTCCGGTGGTCGTATCAGTCTCAGTAGGTTTTGGCTTGCTGCTACAGGCGGCAAGCAACACAAAAAGGGGAAGCAATGTTACATAACGACGCTTGAACATGAGGGGTCCATTTAACAGATTCAACCAGGGGCAAGTATGGTAAAGCATCACGCCCCGCACAAGGAAGCGGTAGTCACTGCCCGATACGGACTTTACATAACTCAACTCATTCCCCTCGCTATCCTTTTATTCAAACTTTCAAATTAAAATATTTATCTTTCATTTTGCGATCAAAATAACACTTTTAAATCTTTCAATCTGATTAGATTAGGTTGCCGTTTGGTAATAAAACAATAAATCCTGAAGGAGAGAACAATGATAGAAACCATTACTCATGGTGCAGAGTGGTTTATCGGGCTGTTCCAAAAGGGCGGAGAGGTGTTTACCGGGATGGTGACCGGCATTCTTCCGCTGTTGATTAGCCTGCTGGTTATCATGAACGCACTGATTAATTTTATCGGTCAGCATCGTATTGAACGTTTTGCTCAACGTTGCGCCGGTAACCCTGTTTCCCGTTACCTACTGTTACCGTGCATTGGCACGTTTGTCTTTTGCAATCCGATGACCCTAAGCCTGGGTCGCTTTATGCCGGAAAAGTACAAACCCAGCTACTACGCGGCGGCCTCTTATAGCTGCCACTCAATGAATGGCCTCTTCCCCCATATCAACCCTGGCGAACTGTTTGTTTATCTTGGCATTGCCAGCGGTCTGACAACGCTGAACCTGCCACTTGGCCCACTGGCGGTGAGTTATCTGCTGGTTGGTCTGGTCACCAATTTCTTCCGCGGCTGGGTGACCGATCTGACCACCGCCATTTTTGAGAAAAAGATGGGCATTCAACTTGAACAAAAAGTTCACCTGGCAGGAGCAACATCATGACGCATATTCGGATCGAAAAAGGAACGGGTGGCTGGGGCGGCCCGCTTGAGCTGAAAGCCACGCCGGGAAAAAAAATCGTCTATATCACCGCCGGTACCCGGCCTGCGATTGTTGACAAACTGGCACAGCTTACTGGCTGGCAGGCTATTGACGGATTTAAAGAAGGTGAACCCGCGGAGGCGGAAATTGGTGTCGCGGTAATCGACTGTGGCGGCACATTACGCTGCGGCATCTATCCGAAACGACGTATTCCCACCATTAATATCCACTCGACGGGCAAGTCCGGTCCGCTGGCGCAGTACATTGTGGAAGATATTTATGTCTCTGGCGTAAAAGAAGAAAACATCACTGTAGTAGGTGATGCGACACCACAACCCTCTTCCGTGGGCCGTGACTATGACACCAGTAAGAAAATCACCGAACAAAGCGATGGTTTACTGGCGAAGGTGGGAATGGGCATGGGGTCCGCCGTTGCGGTGCTGTTTCAATCTGGTCGTGACACCATCGACACTGTATTAAAAACCATTCTGCCGTTTATGGCATTCGTCTCGGCGCTCATTGGCATCATTATGGCTTCTGGCCTTGGTGACTGGATTGCCCACGGTCTTGCTCCGCTGGCGAGCCATCCACTGGGTCTGGTCATGCTGGCGCTCATCTGTTCCTTCCCACTGCTTTCACCTTTCCTCGGCCCAGGCGCAGTTATCGCACAGGTTATCGGCGTATTGATTGGCGTGCAGATTGGTCTCGGCAATATTCCGCCGCATCTGGCTTTACCGGCACTGTTTGCCATCAACGCGCAGGCGGCCTGCGACTTCATCCCGGTCGGTTTGTCGCTGGCGGAAGCCCGTCAGGACACGGTTCGCGTCGGTGTCCCTTCTGTACTGGTGAGCCGCTTTTTAACCGGCGCGCCGACTGTACTGATCGCCTGGTTTGTCTCCGGTTTTATCTATCAATAGAGGCTGAAACATGACCGTTATTTATCAGACCACCATCACCCGTATCGGCGCGAGTGCCATTGACGCCCTCAGTGACCAGATGCTCATCACCTTTCGTGAAGGCGCGCCTGCGGACCTCGAAGAGTATTGCTTCATTCATTGCCACGGCGAGTTGAAAGGTGCACTCCATCCCGGTTTGCAATTTTCACTCGGGCAGCATCGCTATCCGGTGACCGCTGTTGGCAGCGTGGCGGAAGACAACCTTCGCGAACTGGGTCATGTCACCCTGCGCTTCGATGGTTTAAACGAAGCGGAATTTCCGGGCACTGTCCATGTGGCAGGCCCTGTCCCCGACGATATCGCGCCGGGATCGGTTTTGAAGTTTGAATCTGTTAAGGAGTAAAAAATGAATCAGGTTGCCGTTGTCATCGGTGGTGGGCAAACCTTAGGCGCGTTCCTGTGCCACGGTCTGGCTGCCGAGGGGTATCGCGTCGCGGTTGTCGATATTCAGAGCGACAAAGCCGCAAATGTGGCACAAGAAATTAACGCCGAATATGGTGAAAGTATGGCGTACGGTTTTGGTGCTGACGCCACTAGCGAGCAAAGCGTTCTGGCGCTCTCTCGTGGGGTAGATGAAATCTTTGGTCGCGTGGATTTGCTGGTCTACAGCGCCGGAATAGCAAAAGCAGCCTTTATCAGCGACTTCCAGCTCGGCGATTTTGACCGTTCGCTACAGGTGAATCTGGTGGGTTATTTCCTGTGTGCGCGTGAATTTTCGCGTTTGATGATCCGCGACGGGATTCAGGGGCGCATTATTCAGATCAACTCGAAATCCGGCAAAGTGGGCAGCAAACACAACTCTGGCTACAGCGCAGCGAAATTTGGTGGCGTCGGGCTGACTCAATCACTGGCGCTGGATCTGGCGGAGTACGGCATTACGGTGCATTCACTGATGCTCGGTAACCTGCTGAAATCGCCGATGTTCCAGTCACTGTTGCCACAATACGCGACCAAGCTGGGTATCAAACCGGATCAAGTCGAGCAGTATTACATCGACAAAGTACCGCTCAAACGCGGCTGCGATTATCAAGATGTGCTGAATATGCTGCTGTTCTACGCCAGTCCTAAGGCGTCGTACTGCACCGGACAGTCGATCAATGTCACCGGCGGTCAGGTGATGTTCTGATCAACAGCGGAGATCCATTAAGGATCTCCGTGAGACTATAGAATGCCTGATGCGCTACGCTCATCAGGCATACAGGACTTCCGCCACTACATTAAGGAAAAGTTATGGTATCCGCACTCATCACCGTCGCCGTTATCGCCTGGTGTGCGCAACTGGCCTTAGGCGGCTGGCAAATTTCTCGTTTTAACCGTGCCTTCGACACACTATGCCAGCAAGGGCGGGTTGGCGTGGGCCGTTCCAGCGGGCGCTTTAAACCGCGGGTCGTGGTCGCCATCGCGCTGGACGATCAGCAGCGCATCGTCGACACCTTGTTTATGAAAGGACTGACCGTCTTCGCCCGACCGCAAAAAATTCCCGCAATTACCGGTATGCATGCGGGTGATTTACAGCCCGATGTGATCTTTCCCCATGATCCACTATCACAGAATGCTCTATCATTGGCGCTTAAACTGAAACGTGGATAATTTCGTTGTGAATGTTACTTGCTTGCGAAGTTATCATTTTGAAACCTAAATCAGGTAATCACGCCCATGAAACCTCGTCAGCGTCAGGCCGCCATTCTGGAGTATCTGCAAAAGCAGGGTAAATGCTCGGTTGAAGAATTGGCGCAATACTTTGACACCACAGGCACAACCATTCGCAAAGATCTGGTCATTCTGGAACATGCCGGAACCGTCATTCGTACTTATGGCGGAGTGGTGTTGAATAAAGAGGAATCCGATCCGCCTATCGATCATAAAACGCTCATCAACACCCACAAGAAAGAGCTGATTGCAGAAGCTGCCGTTAGTTTTATTCATGATGGCGACTCAATAATTCTTGATGCTGGCAGTACCGTTTTGCAGATGGTCCCCCTGCTCTCGCGCTTTAATAACATCACGGTGATGACCAACAGTCTGCATATCGTCAATGCGCTATCTGAACTGGATAACGAACAAACCATCCTGATGCCAGGCGGAACATTTCGCAAAAAATCGGCCTCATTTCACGGGCAACTGGCAGAGAATGCCTTCGAGCATTTCACCTTCGACAAATTATTCATGGGTACTGACGGCATCGATCTCAATGCGGGCGTAACCACCTTCAACGAGGTCTATACCGTCAGTAAGGCAATGTGCAATGCCGCGCGCGAAGTGATTTTAATGGCGGACTCATCAAAGTTTGGCCGTAAAAGCCCCAACGTAGTTTGCAGTCTTGAAAGCGTCGATAAGCTGATTACCGACGCAGGTATCGATCCGGCGTTTCGTCAGGCGCTGGAAGAGAAAGGGATCGATGTGATCATAACCGGAGAGAGCAATGAGTGAAGCACTACTGAACGCGGGACGTCAGACGTTAATGCTGGAGTTGCAGGAAGCAAGCCGTTTACCGGAACGTCTGGGCGATGATTTTGTTCGCGCCGCCAATATCATCCTGCACTGCGAAGGCAAAGTGGTGGTTTCGGGAATTGGCAAATCGGGCCACATTGGTAAGAAAATCGCCGCAACACTTGCCAGTACCGGCACACCGGCTTTTTTTGTCCATCCGGCAGAAGCACTGCACGGCGATCTGGGGATGATTGAAAGCCGCGATGTGATGCTGTTTATCTCTTACTCCGGTGGCGCGAAGGAACTGGATCTGATTATTCCGCGTCTGGAAGATAAATCTATCGCGCTGCTGGCGATGACCGGCAAACCGACGTCACCGCTGGGCCTGGCGGCAAAAGCGGTGCTGGATATCTCCGTAGAACGCGAAGCCTGCCCGATGCACCTTGCGCCGACCTCCAGCACCGTCAATACCCTGATGATGGGTGACGCGCTGGCGATGGCGGTCATGCAGGCGCGCGGTTTTAATGAAGAAGATTTTGCCCGCTCCCACCCAGCTGGGGCACTGGGCGCTCGCTTGCTGAATAAAGTGCATCATCTGATGCGCCGTGATGACGCTATCCCGCAGGTAGCGTTAGCCGCCAGCGTGATGGATGCGATGCTGGAGCTCAGCCGCACCGGTCTGGGGCTGGTGGCGGTATGTGACGCTCAACAACAGGTACAAGGCGTCTTTACCGACGGCGATTTACGTCGCTGGCTGGTTGGCGGCGGCGCACTCACCACGCCAGTTAATGAAGCGATGACGACAGGCGGCACCACATTACAGGCGCAAAGCCGTGCCATCGACGCCAAAGAGATCCTGATGAAGCGCAAAATCACTGCCGCACCGGTGGTAGATGAAAACGGCAAACTCACCGGCGCAATTAACTTGCAGGATTTCTATCAGGCCGGGATTATTTAATCCTTCAATCCCAGACGTTTCGCCAGCCGATGCAGGTTGGCGACGTCAGTTTCCAGCATTCGCGCGCAGGCAGCCCAGTTGTGATGATTTTGTGCCAGTGCCTGGCGAATGGTTTCACGCTGGAACGCTTCTGTCGCTTCACGCAGATTTTGCTTAACAACGGGCACCGCTGCCGCTTCTGGCGGCGGCAACGTCACCTCAGGAAAAGCAAAATGTTGCGCCTCAAGAATCACTTCATCGCCGCTGCGAGTGGCTCTCGACAGTACTACCGCCCGATGAATAGCATGTTCCAGTTCGCGCACGTTCCCCGGAAAACTGTAGTGTTGCAGTAAATTTCGCGCCCCGGCACTTAATACCACGCGGGAGAGCCCCAGCCGCAAACGACACTGCTCGCAGAAATACCCCGCCAGCAGAATGACATCATCGCCCCGCTCACGCAGCGGCGGCACCGAAAGTGGAAACACGCTCAGGCGATGAAACAAGTCAGCGCGAAATCGCCCTGCCAGTACCTCTTCGCGTAAGTCGCGGTTAGTCGCCGCCAGCACGCGCACATCGACCCGCAAACTGCGGTCATCGCCAACGCGCTGAATATCGCCATACTGCAACACTCGCAGCAACTTGGCCTGCAAAGCCAACGACAACTCGCCGATCTCATCGAGAAACAGTGTGCCGTTATCCGCCATTTCAAACTTCCCGCTGCGGTTACTGATAGCGCCAGTAAACGCCCCTTTCACATGCCCGAACAACTCACTTTCCGCCACACTTTCCGGCAGTGCGGCACAGTTGAGATAGACCAGCGGATTCACCGCCCGTGGCGAGGCTTCATGAATCGCTTTCGCCACCAGCTCCTTACCGGTTCCCGTCTCACCGCTGATCAGGACGTTGAGATCGGACGCCGCCACAATCTCAATCTCTTTTTTCAGTTGCGTCATGCCAGGGGACAAGCCAATCATCTGCGTCTGTTTCACCGCTTCAAACGGCGTGGCATCGCCTGGCATCATATTCTGGCTTTCCAGTTGTTCAATCAGCAACGCATTGCTTAACGCTCCCGCCGCCAGCGCAGCAATCAGCCGTAGCTCTTCGTCGCTGAAAACATCGAACTGATCGGGCTGCATCCCGTCGAGCGTCAGTGCGCCGATCAGGTTTTGCCCGGCAAACAATGGCAGACCAACGCAGGCGTGAACCTTCAGACTCTCCTGCCCAGGAATCAAACCGTCATAGGGATCGGGCAATTCGCTGTCTGCAGGAAAGCGCACCACGTCCCCGGCGCGGGCAATCGCTTCAAGCCGTGGATGCCCTTCCAGCGCAAAGCGTCTACCGAGTACATCCTTTGCCAGACCGTCGATGGCAAGCGGAATAAACTGCCGCGAATCGTAACGTAGCAACGCAGACGCATCGCACTCCAGCACCTGACGTAGCGTGGTGATCAGGCGCTGAAAACGATCCTGATGACCAATCCCACGCTGCAATTCGATGGCGATATTCGCCAGCACATCAACGGAAAAACTCATCTTTGCCTCACTGTCAATTTGACTATAGATATTGTCATATCGACCATTTGATTGATAGTCATTTTGACTACTCATTAATGAGCATACTTTTATTTATATAGTAAAAACAATCAGATAAAAAACTGGCACGCAATCTGCAATTAGCAAGACATCTTTTTAGAACACGCTGAATAAATTGAGGTTGCTATGTCTATTGTGGTGAAAAATAACATTCATTGGGTTGGTCAACGTGACTGGGAAGTGCGTGATTTTCACGGCACGGAATATAAAACGCTGCGCGGCAGCAGTTACAACAGCTATCTCATCCGCGAAGAAAAAAACGTGCTGATCGACACCGTCGACCATAAATTCAGCCGCGAATTTGTGCAGAACCTGCGTAATGAAATCGATCTGGCGGATATCGATTACATCGTGATTAACCATGCAGAAGAGGACCACGCTGGGGCGCTGACCGAACTGATGGCGCAAATTCCCGATACGCCGATCTACTGTACTGCCAACGCTATCGACTCGATAAATGGTCATCACCATCATCCGGAGTGGAATTTTAATGTGGTGAAAACTGGCGACACGCTGGATATCGGCAACGGCAAACAGCTCATTTTTGTCGAAACACCAATGCTGCACTGGCCGGACAGCATGATGACTTACCTGACAGGCGACGCGGTGCTGTTCAGTAACGATGCTTTCGGTCAGCACTACTGCGACGAGCATCTGTTCAACGATGAAGTGGATCAGACGGAGCTTTTCGAGCAGTGCCAGCGTTACTACGCCAATATCCTGACGCCGTTCAGCCGCCTGGTAACGCCGAAAATTACCGAGATCCTGGGCTTTAACTTACCAGTCGATATGATAGCCACTTCCCACGGCGTGGTATGGCGCGATAACCCGACGCAAATTGTCGAGCTGTACCTGAAATGGGCGGCTGATTATCAGGAAGACAGAATCACCATTTTCTACGACACCATGTCGAATAACACCCGCATGATGGCTGACGCTATCGCCCAGGGGATTGCGGAAACCGACCCACGCGTGGCGGTGAAAATTTTCAACGTCGCCCGAAGCGATAAAAACGAAATCCTGACTAATGTCTTCCGCTCAAAAGGCGTGCTGGTCGGCACTTCGACGATGAATAACGTGATGATGCCGAAAATCGCCGGGCTGGTGGAGGAGATGACTGGTTTACGCTTCCGTAACAAACGCGCCAGTGCTTTCGGCTCTCACGGCTGGAGCGGCGGTGCGGTGGATCGCCTTTCCACGCGCCTGCAGGATGCGGGTTTCGAAATGTCGCTCAGCCTGAAAGCCAAATGGCGACCAGACCAGGACGCTCTGGAGTTATGCCGTGAACACGGTCGCGAAATCGCCCGTCAGTGGGCGCTCGCGCCGCTGCCGCAGAGCACGGTGAATACGGTAGTTAAAGAAGAAACCTCTGCCACGACGACGGCTGACCTCGGCCCACGAATGCAGTGCAGCGTCTGCCAGTGGATTTACGATCCGGCAAAAGGCGAGCCAATGCAGGACGTTGCGCCAGGAACGCCGTGGAGTGAAGTCCCGGATAACTTCCTCTGCCCGGAATGCTCCCTCGGCAAAGACGTCTTTGACGAACTGGCATCGGAGGCAAAATGAGTAACGGCATTGTGATCATCGGTTCGGGCTTCGCCGCCCGCCAACTGGTGAAAAATATTCGCAAACAGGACGCCACTATTCCATTAACCCTGATTGCCGCCGACAGCATGGATGAGTACAACAAACCTGACCTCAGCCATGTTATCAGTCAGGGGCAACGTGCCGATGACCTTACCCGCCAGACGGCGGGTGAATTTGCCGAGCAGTTTAATCTGCACCTGTTTCCACAAACCTGGGTGACGGATATCGATGCCGAAGCCCGTGTGGTGAAAAGCCAGAATAATCAGTGGCAATACGACAAGCTAGTACTGGCAACCGGTGCCAGTGCCTTTGTCCCGCCTGTGCCTGGGCGTGAGTTAATGCTGACGTTAAATAGTCAGCAAGAGTATCGCGCCTGTGAAACGCAACTGCGGGATGCCCGACGCGTGTTGATTGTTGGCGGTGGTTTGATTGGTAGCGAACTGGCGATGGATTTTTGTCGTGCAGGCAAAGCGGTCACGCTAATCGACAACGCTGCCAGTATTCTGGCGTCGTTAATGCCACCGGAAGTAAGCAGCCGCTTGCAGCATCGGTTGACGGAGATGGGCGTTCATCTGCTGTTGAAATCTCAGTTACAGGGGCTGGAAAAAACGGATTCTGGCATTCTGGCAACGCTGGACCGCCAGCGTAGCATCGAAGTGGATGCGGTAATTGCCGCCACCGGACTGCGCCCGGAAACCGCCCTGGCACGACGCGCCGGGCTGACGATTAATCGCGGCGTTTGCGTCGATAGTTATCTGCAAACCAGTAATGACGATATTTATGCGCTGGGCGATTGCGCGGAAATCAAC
The DNA here is from genome assembly GCF_028421345.1 of Escherichia sp. S10b. NCBI lineage: Bacteria > Pseudomonadati > Pseudomonadota > Gammaproteobacteria > Enterobacterales > Enterobacteriaceae > Escherichia > Escherichia sp. S10b. The sequence continues at coordinate 7,809 of NZ_JAHZSO010000152.1, read as the reverse complement.
GGTCAGGTACTGCCATTCCTGCAGCCGATTCAACTTAGCGCGATGGTGCTGGCAAAAAATCTTCTCGGCAATAACACGCCGCTGAAACTACCGGCGATGCTGGTGAAAATCAAAACGCCGGAATTACCGCTGCATCTGGCAGGCGAAACCCAGCGTCAGGATTTACGCTGGCAAATTAATACCGAACGCCAGGGAATGGTGGCTCGCGGTGTTGACGATGCTGACCAGCTTCGCGCCTTTGTGGTCAGTGAGGATCGGATGAAAGAGGCATTTGGATTGTTGAAAACATTGCCGATGTAGGTGGGCTACTGTGCCTAAAATGTCGGATGCGACGCTGGCGCGTCTTATCCGACCTACGGGGACGCATGTGTAGGCCGGATAAGGCGTTTACGCCGCATCCGGCAATGGTGTCCAAATGCAACACGTTTTATCCGTTCTGGACTTCACCCGCTAACCAACGCGCCGCAGCAATAACCCCCTGCCCCAGAGACAAACCGCCATCACCCGCCGGTAAACTCTGTGGAAAGAGCAATGTGAAATCAGCGAGATAATGCGCCAGACGTGCACGCAGCAAACGGTTATGAATAACCCCGCCGCTAAATACCAGCGTAGTGATACCACGCATCGTGGCCTGCTCACGCATCAACGCGGCAAAACCCTGCGCCAGCGCATCATGAAACGCCCACGCGCGTTGATTAACCGGTGCCTGCCAGTTCAGCCACTGCTGCCAGAAAGTGGCGAGATCCAGTTGATTGTCCACCAGCGGCATTGTCACCGGATGCGTCACTCCGTGGCACGAAGCTGCGAGTGCCTCCAGAGCACAAGCCGCTTCACCTTCATAACTTAACGTGGCTGGCGCACAGCCCAGTGCCGCCGCCACGGCATCGAACAACCGCCCACACGATGACGCCAGCGGCGCGTTAATTCCACGCTCAATGGCCCGCGCCAGCACGCTCCAGTTTTGCTGTTGCACACTTGCTGTTTCAGAATAATTCTGCCACTCCGGCACAAAGCGCAGGCACTGCGCCAGCAGGTTTCGCCACGGCTGCTTCGCCGCCAAATCGCCACCCGGAAGCGCCACTGCAGGCAAGCCGCCCAGGTGCTCACATTCGCGATAGTTCACCCGCAGACACTCGCCGCCCCACAAAGCGCCGTTCTCCCCCATACCGATACCATCGAGCGTCAAAGCAATGACATCACCGCCATCCAGCGGCCACTGATGCTCTGCCAGACACGCCGCTGCGTGGGCATGATGATGCAGCACCGTTTGCGTCGGCATATTCATTTCGCTCGCCCACTGGCTGGAGACATAGCCCGGATGCACGTCATGCACAACGTATTGCGGAGTGAAATCGTAGATGTTTTGCATCAGGCGTAACGCTTCGCGCCACTGCATCTGGATGCCATCGTCACTTAAATCGCCCAGATGCTGACTCAACACCGCTTGTTCACCGCGCACCAGGCAGAAGGTGTTTTTCAGATCCGCGCCAAGACACAGCACAGGCGGAACATTTTTAAAGCCCGGAGGCAAAACCAGCGCATCCGGCACATACCCGCGTGAACGGCGCAGCATTTCGCCGCTTTCGCGCACCACCGAATCATCCATCCGCTGCACGATGTCGCGGTTATGTATCAAGAATCCGTCGGCAATGCCCTGCAAATCCTCCAGCGCCTGTTCGTTGCTGATAGCCGGTGGTTTACCGCTCAGGTTGCCGGAGGTCATCACCAGCGGGCATTGCAGTTCCTGTAACAGCAAATGCTGGAGCGGGTTCGCAGGCAACATTACCCCGACTTCGTTAAGGTCAGGGGCGATATCATCACAAAGCTCAGGAACGTATTTTTTATCCACCAGCACAATCGGCGCGGCGGGCGTGGTAAGCAACTGGCGCGCAGCGTCTGGTAAACCGTCAGCCACTGGCAACATGACCGCCAGCGGTTTCGCCGGGCGATGTTTGCGCGCCCGAAGTGTCGCCACCGCGTTACTGTTACGTGCATCGCAGGCAAGATGAAATCCGCCAATCCCTTTGATGGCGACAATGTTGCCCATTTTTAACTGTGCGATAGCCGCCTGTAATGCCGCCTCTTGTTCTGCATGTTCACCATGACTTACCCATTCAAGATGTGGGCCACACTCCGGGCAGGCCACCGGCTGGGCGTGGAAGCGACGATCGAGCGGGTCGCGGTACTCTTTGTCACAAGCCGGACACAACGGAAACGCCGCCATCACGGTAAACGGGCGGTCGTAAGGCATGGCGCGAATAATGGTGAAACGCGGGCCGCAGTGGGTACAGTTGATAAACGGATAACGATAACGCCGTTCGCCTGGGGTATTCATTTCGGCAAGACAGGCAGGGCAAGTAGCGGCATCGGGAACAATTTGCGTATTCATGGTGCCGCCTGTGCTCTGGCGTATAGTGAACTCGGTGGGCAGTTGTGACCAGATGTACGGCTCACGCTCGACGCTATCAATACGCGCCAGCGGCGGGCAGTGCTGATGCAATTGAACAAGAAACGTTTCCGGGTCTTCCAGCAGCCGGACTTCTACGCCATCGCCGTCATTACAGACATCGCCGTGAAGATTTAATTGCTGTGCCAGCTGCCAGACAAACGGACGAAAACCGACGCCCTGCACTTTGCCTCGAATACGCAGTTGGACACCGCAAGATGTGTTTTTTGCCATTGAGTTATTCCCGCCATCATGAATTGCGTAACCCGCCCTGCCGGACACGACTGCGTCGTATCCGGCAGTCTCAGGTCGGCGATACCGCCAGCTCCGTATTCTACGAATATTTCCGGGAATTCCTTTGATGCCAGAACAGTTCTATAAGATTTTTAGAACATCAGCGCCGTACGGCGACGTTTTTCTGCGCTCAGTTGTTCAAGTTTATTACGATCGACACAAATCAGCGCATGGGTCGGGCAAGCCGCCATACACGCCGGGCCGTCTTCGCGATGGTTGCACAGGTCGCATTTATTGGCTTCAGCTTTGTCAGCCCGTACATTCAGCCCCGCGCCGCTGTTGCGGATCACCGGACGTACCACCACTTCCATCGCGCCATACGGGCAAGCCACCACGCAGGTTTTGCAACCAATGCAACGTTCCTGCATCACATGAACAAACCCTTTATCACGGCTGATAGCACCATTCGGGCAGACGTTAGCGCACGGTGCATCTTCACACTGACGGCAGACTGTCGCCGTGGAAATGTTCACACCTTTAATGACATGGATTCGCGGTAAAAAGGTTTCCGGGGTCAGCGATGCACAGTCCTGATTTTCCTGATGAGAAACCACGCACGCCACTTCACAGGTACGGCAACCAATACATTTACTCGCGTCAGCAATGATGAAACGGTTCATCAAATTCTCCAGCAATGACAGTTAATGCGCCGATACATTCACAAATCATGCCAGTTTTTAATTTGCTGTTATTTAAGGAAATTAATTTCTGTAATGCAGGAAAAAAGATGTCATCGACACTAGTGACGATGACATGTGATGACAATGTTTATCGCGAAAGGGCAATGAGTGAGTCGCGGCGGATCAGTTTTCCGCTGAAGGTTTTCGGCGGTGAGAAATCCCCGCCATCGAGCATAAAAATCAGCCGTCCAATAATTTCCTGAATCATCTCTGTTACCGGAATTTTTACGCTGGAGAGCGCCGGAACGGTGTAGGGGGCAATTGCGATATCATCGAATCCGATAACCGACACCTGCTCTGGCACCGCTACGCCGCGCTCGTGCAACGCTTTGATCGCACCTATCGCCATATCGTCGTTACTGGCAACTAACGCGCTAAATTTAGCCCCACGTTCGAGCAACGTTTCTACCCCTTCGGCCCCGCTGGCGGGCGTCCATTTACCGTTAGCGATAAGTTTTTCATTGAGCGCAATACCATGCTGCGACAGCGCGTCTTTATACCCGGCAAGACGTTCAACGCTGGTGGGGGAATCCATCGAGCCGGTAAGGAAAGCAATCTCCTGATGTCCGGCGTTTATCAACTCTGCCACGGCATTAAAGCTGGTCTGTTTATGATCGCACCAGACGCTATGGCTGCTGTTTTTGCGCAGGCGGCGATTAAGCACCATTATCGGCTGACTGTGCGCGTCAATGATGTCATCAATCTCATCCACGCTTAAAAAACGCGGGTAAATCATAATGGCGTCGCAGCGCAAATCCAGCAGATACTGAATCGCCTGGCGCTCTTCTTCGGCGCTGTGTTTACCATCTGCCAATAGCAACTGCCGCCCTTTCTCTTCCGCCATTCGCGCGGCATGAAACAGTAATTCACTAAAATAAATGCCGTGATAAAGCGTGTTGGTCACTACCAGCCCCAGCGTCTGAGTACTCTTCGCCGACAGATTGCGGGCCAGCAAATTTGGGCGGTAACCGCTCTCTTCTACCGCCTGAAACACGCGATCTTTAGTCTCCTGGCTGACGTAGCCATTACCTGAAAGCACGCGGGAAACGGTCGCTTTTGAAACCCCGGCGCGCTTCGCCACTTCCAGCATCGTCGTCATCATTTTCATCCCTTTACACGCAATCAACGCAGTGTACTGCACCGTTTGCCGATTGTCCTTGCGCAATCGGCGGGAAAAATATTCAGGTGACCGGTTTCACAAATATAAAAAATGAACAATTAACTCTCTTGCTTATTTAGTGACAACTATTCATGATTTTGTGAAACCGGTTTCCTAATTCCGTTTCAGCATCGGCATTTTTCCGTTACGTCGACTGATAACAACTACATCTACCCTACTGATAACAGGATAAAATCCGATGGCCAAAAATTATGCGGCGCTGGCACGCTCGGTGATAGCGGCACTGGGCGGCGTTGATAACATCTCGGCGGTCACGCACTGTATGACGCGTTTGCGCTTTGTTATCAAAGATGACCAGCTTATCGACAGCCCGACGTTAAAAACCATCCCCGGCGTGCTCGGCGTGGTACGTAGTGACAACCAGTGTCAGGTGATTATCGGCAATACCGTTTCACAAGCCTTTCAGGAAGTCGTCAGCCTGCTGCCGGGAGATATGCAGCCCGCACAGCCCGTGGGTAAACCCAAACTCACGCTGCGTCGCATTGGTGCAGGGATCCTCGATGCGCTGATCGGCACCATGTCACCGCTGATCCCGGCGATTATCGGCGGATCGATGGTCAAACTGCTGGCGATGATCCTCGAGATGAGCGGCGTGCTGACAAAAGGATCGCCGACCTTAACCATTCTGAATGTGATTGGTGACGGTGCTTTCTTCTTCCTGCCGCTGATGGTCGCGGCATCTGCCGCCATCAAATTTAAAACCAATATGTCGCTGGCGATTGCCATCGCGGGTGTGCTGGTACATCCGAGTTTTATTGAACTGATGGCGAAAGCGGCCCAGGGTGAACATGTCGAATTTGCCCTGATTCCGGTCACCGCGGTGAAATACACCTACACAGTGATCCCGGCGCTGGTGATGACCTGGTGCCTGTCATATATCGAACGCTGGGTGGATCGCATTACACCGGCGGTGACCAAAAACTTCCTCAAGCCAATGCTGATTGTGTTGATTGCCGCACCGCTGGCAATCCTGCTGATTGGCCCGATTGGTATCTGGATCGGTAGCGCCATTTCGGCGCTGGTTTACACCATTCATGGTTATCTGGGCTGGCTTTCAGTCGCCATTATGGGCGCGCTGTGGCCTCTGCTGGTAATGACCGGGATGCACCGCGTCTTTACGCCAACCATCATTCAGACCATTGCCGAAACCGGCAAAGAAGGGATGGTCATGCCGTCAGAGATCGGCGCTAACCTGTCGCTGGGCGGTTCATCACTGGCGGTGGCGTGGAAAACGAAAAACCCGGAACTGCGCCAGACGGCGCTGGCTGCGGCGGCATCAGCCATTATGGCGGGGATTTCCGAACCGGCGTTATACGGCGTGGCGATCCGCCTGAAACGTCCGCTTATCGCCAGTCTTATCAGCGGCTTTATTTGCGGCGCGGTTGCCGGTATGGCGGGGCTTGCCAGCCACTCAATGGCAGCGCCGGGGTTATTTACCAGCGTGCAGTTCTTCGATCCGGCGAATCCAATGAGCATCGTCTGGGTGTTCGCGGTCATGGCGCTGGCGGTCATGCTGTCGTTTATCCTCACACTGTTGCTCGGCTTCGAGGATATTCCTGTTGAGGAAGCGACTGCCGAGGCGCGAAAGCATCAGAGCGTACAACCGACCGTCGCCAAAGAAGTAAGTCTTAATTGAGGATGAAAATGTCAGTATTTCCAGAAGGTTTTTTATGGGGCGGCGCGCTTGCCGCCAACCAGTCTGAAGGTGCGTTCCGTGAAGGTGGCAAAGGGCTGACCACTGTCGATATGATCCCACACGGCGAGCATCGAATGGCGGTGAAACTGGGGCTGGAAAAACGTTTTCAGTTGCGCGATGACGAGTTTTATCCCAGCCATGAGGCGACGGATTTTTATCATCGTTATAAAGAAGATATCGCCCTGATGGCAGAGATGGGATTCAAGGTTTTCCGTACCTCAATTGCCTGGAGCCGTCTCTTTCCGCAGGGCGATGAAATCACGCCCAATCAGCAGGGCATTGCTTTTTATCGTTCTGTCTTTGAAGAGTGTAAAAAGTACGGTATCGAACCGCTGGTCACGTTGTGCCACTTCGATGTGCCGATGCATCTGGTCACCGAATATGGCTCCTGGCGTAACCGCAAGCTGGTGGAGTTTTTCAGCCGCTACGCCCGGACCTGCTTTGAAGCATTTGATGGTCTGGTGAAATACTGGCTTACCTTCAATGAAATCAACATTATGTTGCATAGCCCGTTCTCCGGCGCGGGTCTGGTGTTTGAAGAAGGTGAAAATCAGGATCAGGTGAAATATCAGGCCGCGCATCACCAGCTGGTTGCCAGTGCGCTAGCCACCAAAATCGCCCATGAGGTTAACCCGCAAAATCAGGTGGGCTGTATGCTGGCGGGCGGTAACTTCTACCCTTACAGTTGCAAGCCGGAAGATGTCTGGGCGGCGCTGGAGAAAGACCGGGAAAACCTGTTTTTTATCGATGTGCAGGCGCGGGGCGCGTATCCGGCTTACTCTGCCCGCGTATTCCGCGAAAAAGGGGTAACCATCGACAAAGCACCGGGCGATGATGAAATCCTGAAAAACACCGTCGATTTTGTCTCTTTCAGCTATTACGCCTCGCGCTGCGCCTCGGCGGAGATGAACGCCAACAATAGCAGTGCGGCGAACGTAGTGAAATCGCTGCGTAACCCGTATCTGCAAGTGAGCGACTGGGGCTGGGGTATTGATCCACTCGGTCTGCGTATCACCATGAACATGATGTACGACCGTTATCAGAAGCCGCTGTTTCTGGTGGAAAACGGCCTCGGCGCAAAAGATGAACTTGCTGCCAATGGCGAGATTAACGATGACTATCGCATCAGCTATTTACGCGAACATATCCGCGCAATGGGCGAAGCGATTGCAGATGGCATTCCGCTGATGGGCTACACCACATGGGGCTGTATTGATTTAGTTTCCGCCTCTACGGGTGAAATGAGCAAACGCTACGGTTTTGTCTACGTAGACCGTGACGACGCAGGCAACGGCACGCTGACGCGCACGCGTAAGAAATCGTTCTGGTGGTATAAAAAAGTAATTGCCAGTAATGGGGAAGATTTAGAGTAAGTAACCGTGCCGGATGCGGCGTGAACGCCTTATCCGGCCTACATAGTTCGTGCGACATGTAGATACTGTTATGGCCTGCAAGTTTTTTCCTGGTCCGGTTTCCCGGATTGCAGGCATGCCAGACACAGCGCCGTCAGGCG
>NZ_JAHZSO010000151.1:0-3236 GCF_028421345.1 Escherichia sp. S10b | reverse complement strand
AAATTTTTCCTCAAAGGCTTTATTTAGCCGCCCCTGGTTTCCTTTTACCGCGAATAAATAATCACCTCCCTGTTTTTGTATCTTTTCTGCAATATCTTTCTGGCAGCCCATCGCATCAGTTGTGATGATTTTTCCTTTAATATCCATCATGTTAAGAAGTTCAGGAATGGCTGTAATCTCATTGGATTTCTCATCCGTCTTGATCTGTCCGAGGACCAGACTATGCATTGTTGAGAACGCACTAATGACATGAATCGCTCCCCTGCGACGACTCTTGTCATAAGAGTGCCGGAGCGTTTTTCCATCAATTGCAATGACGTCTTTATCATCTGAAGAATGGCAGTCACGCATCCAGTTAATAAAGCACTCGTGAAATTTTGCAGGACTGATACAGGATACAACTCTGGCAATGATATCGTGAACAGGAATACCATTTTCAAAATCACCATATCACTTCAAAACATCGGGATGTGTTTCCCCAAAATCCTCTATATCTTCCCAGCCTTCTGCACCAGAAATAACGGCACAAATAGTCAACAGTAGAATATCCGATAATTTATGTTCCACTTTCCAGGCTTGTCTGTAATCGGGGATAATAGAAATATGTTCCATCAATTTTTTAAGTTCCATTTTGTTCTCCTTAATTATGTAAGGAGTATTTGATCATGTATAAGCAATAAAAAACAGCTTCAGGTAATGAGGAATATCTCAATTTTTAAACATAAAATGCGAATTATTTAGTACAAAAAGTGAACTTTTGATGATCTTTCCCTAATCTCACATAGGATCAGATCTCGTCTGATCGTTCCCCCTGCGCTCACTACCATGGCTCTTTACCACAGCAGCCGGGGTTGTTTGGGACCGACTTCCGACAGCAGATCCCGGTGGGCCTGCCACCATCTCTTCACAAGCTTATGCTTATTACATGCAAAACGTCCCGTTTTGCATCTTTGTGCCTACGGCACACCGATGATCTTTCCCTGTGATCTTTCCCTGAATCTGCCCCTGAGAACCTGAATCAAACGTCTGACTCGCAGAACCATCTGTTTCTCGCGCTCTGTAGAACTTCATGAAAAAGTCATCGGTGCTTTTATCGAAAAATACATGTTCTACTAATTGAAGTCATCATCAAAAAATTTAATTAATCGAATCATACCTATAACCTTTTAATTTTACTTTTTTGTCTTCAACATTAAACACAAAAACCTCTTGGACAATTCTTTTTGAATATTCTGAGAAATATATCAATGTAATTTCATCGTTTGAAAATAATCCGCGAGTGATTTTTTCAGTTTTAAGGGTTGATTTTTTATAAGTCCCAAGATCTTTTTCTTTTGCTTCGTTCATTATGTCGATAAATTTTTTTTCAGATGTGGCAGTCTGAAAATCACTTGAAGTGATTTTATATATATCACTGTATTTCCCTGTCTGATATAAACCACGAAAGATATTAACTTCTTGTCTAGCTGGCTCTATGTCCACTGGAGAACAACCACACAATAAAAATAAAACTAAAAATATATATTTTTCATATTTCCTCCTGTTAATTGACCCAGCATTCTTGCCACGTTCTACAAGCCAGAGTCATAACTGAAGCGTCAACACCTGCACCGATACCAACAGATTCTGTCGATGATTCTGGATTATCAACATCCACTACATAAGTATACGCAAAATGCCCCCCAACTCCGCCGCCAACCGTTACACCTACTGAATTGCTGACTCCCGATGTAGGTAAAGACTTGGTCTCAGAATATGTGATAGCCGCATTTATCCCACCACCAATTCCTGCATGTCCGCATGCTGTAGCATAAATACAAATATCAGATAACATTTCACCTTTCTTTTTAGCAAACGCAACGCCAAGTCCTGCATGACCACCTAATGATATTAGATCTCCACTGCCAGTAATATCAATTGATGATGTTCCATATGAATCATCATGCCAAACATCATATAATAATTGATATAAATTATACAAACCCAAAGGATCCATCCTTATTATCGGATTCAGTGGGTAATTATACAGGTTCCATCCCCCCGCCAGCCCAATGGGGTCTTGTGTAATATACCTCCCCTGTAGCGGGTCATAGTACCGGTTCCGGTTATAGTACAGCCCTGATTCCTCATCATGCTGCTGCCCCGGCAGACGGTATGGCTGGTGCAGGTAATACGGGTTCTCTTCATTAAGCTGGTTGCCCCATTCATCATACTCCCCGCGCCACGCCGTATTGCCGTCTTCGCTGATGAGCGCCAGCGGCAGCCACGCCGTATTGCCGTCTTCGCTGATGAGCGCCAGCGGCAGGCCCCGGTGGTCGCAGTGGTAAAAATGAACTTTTCGCGCCGGTGTGTATTCCGGCTCCACCTGTCTGGCCAGTTGCTCCACCGTCAGCCCGCACTGCGCAAGCCACGCCCGGCTTTCACTGCTCACGCGGTCTGCCCGGATTTCTTCCTCCAGCCTGTCCAGCAGCCGCACCAGTTCAGCCGGAAATACCACGCCGTGCCCGTCCTCGCTCCCTTCCTGCTGCAGCTTCTCCGCCAAGCTGCGGCGCTGCGCTTTCTCCCGCTCGCCGTTGTCTGTTTCGATGCGGATGAGCGGCGCGAAGCTCCCCGGCTGATATACCGTCTGGATACGCGTGGTGTCGGTCTGTACCGTCGTCAGCCGGTCGCCGTCCCACCCGTACCACGTCATCTCCGGTTTACGCGACAGCGACATCCACCCCGTCAGGTCACGCTCCCGCCGCCATACCCGTTTCGCCATTCGCCGTCCCAGCGGGTCGTAGAGGTAGCGGCTCTCGACCAGTGGCTCGCCATGCTGTATCCGCGTGTAGAACACCAGACGGTGCTGGCTGTCGTAGTGGTAGTGGTGGGTCCGCTCGTCGTCCGTCCGGATAACACCCGCCGGGATAAGGTCCGTCTTCTCCGTCAGTCTGCCGTATTCATCATAGTGGTAAACATAGTGCGCATCCTCTGCGATGCGGTTATCCGGCCACGCCGTGAGGGTACTGTCCGGGTGCAGCTCCGGGTCCGGCAGGCGGTTTCCCGCCGGGTCGGTGGCATACGGGATGCGGATGTCCAGGTCCGGTGCGAGGGTGCGCACGCTCTCCAGCCTGCCCGTGGCGCTGTAGCCGTATTCCCGCGTCTGTCGCGGACCGCTGATGCGCACCAGGTCGCCGTTGTCATTCCACCCGTAGTCACGGTCATACACCAGGCTGTTCAGGTGCTGGCTCTGTAAC
>NZ_JAHZSO010000016.1:0-2579 GCF_028421345.1 Escherichia sp. S10b | reverse complement strand
GCTTAATGAGGAGAACCCGCATCACCTGCACCAGCCGTACCGGCTGCCGGGGCAGCAGTATGATAAGGAGTCGGGGCTGTACTATAACCGTCACCGGTACTACGATCCGTTGCAGGGGCGGTATATCACCCCGGACCCGATTGGGTTGAGAGGTGGATGGAATATGTATCAGTATCCGTTGAATCCCATACAAGTGATAGACCCAATGGGGTTAGATGCGATTGAGAATATGACATCAGGTGGACTAATTTATGCCGTATCTGGTGTACCTGGATTGATTGCTGCAAACAGCATTACTAACAGTGCTTACCAGTTCGGTTATGATATGGATGCTATTGTTGGCGGAGCTCATAATGGAGCCGCCGATGCAATGAGACATTGTTACTTGATGTGTCGAATGACTAAGACATTTGGATCAACAATAGCTGACGTGATAGGTAAAAATCATGAGGCGGCAGGGGATAGACAAGGTCAGCCAGCTAAAGAAAGAATCATGGATCTTAAAAATAACACTGTCGGTATTGCTTGTGGCGATTTTTCTGCCAAATGTAGCGATGCATGTATTGAAAAATATAACACTGGGCAACTCTTCGGGTTAGATGGTATAAAAGCAGATAATCCAATAAAAGCAAAGCAAGGGAGTTCAGATGCTTCAAATTATTAGAGGCAAACTTGTCATTTTTTTAATTACCCTTTGTTTATTTGTTGTTTACCTTGGGTTTGATAACAATTCAAATTCTGACATCGTATTTTATGGACATAAAACACCAAAGAGCGTTGAGATATATCTTTCTGAAAAAAATATTATTTATAAAATAATTAATGACCAAAAAATTAGTAGAGGGAATGGTCATTTTATAAGTATAATGGTTAATAATTACAGGACGCACTGTGGAGTGGTTGATATAAATCTTAATTTTTTCAATGATATTCTTTATAGCGTGCGATTAAAAAACATTAGTAAACTGGAGAATATGGAGTTCTGCGCTAAAAAACAACGGGTGTATTTTAGTGATAAAAACAAGAAGGCTAGTTATAAAATAATTAATTATGGAGACTATTACGATGTTGATTATTATGATAACAATTTGAAAAATGAAGTTTTTGACTGGATTGGTAAATGGTCATAATGAACAACACCAGAAAGAGAAAAATATAAAATACATACAGAAAGACATGAGAGCAAGGGACGGGGCAGGGCAAGATCATGAAAATTGTGATGTAAATCACGATTTTCATCTTGGCTTTAACGCCTACAGGTGATCAAAATTTAACCTTTGGAATAACTAAAAAGATAAAAAAGGACCCAGGTGAGTATTCAAAGTTTGCTTGATTATATTTCAGTGATCCCTGATATACGACAACAAGGAAAGGTTAAACATAAATTATCTGCTATTTTGTTTCTCACCGTATGTGCAGTAATTGCAGGTGCCGATGAGTGGCAGGAAATTGAAGATTTTGGACATGAAAGACTTGAATGGCTAAAGAAATATGGTGATTTTGATAATGGCATTCCGGTCGATGACACCATTGCACGCGTTGTGAGTAACATTGACAGTTTGGCCTTTGAAAAGATGTTTATTGAATGGATGCAGGAGTGCCATGAAATCACTGATGGTGAAATTATAGCAATAGATGGAAAGACCATAAGAGGCTCCTTTGATAAGGGAAAAAGAAAAGGAGCAATCCATATGGTGAGTGCATTCTCGAACGAAAATGGTGTTGTACTGGGGCAGGTGAAAACGGAAGCCAAAAGTAATGAGATTACAGCCATTCCAGAGTTGCTTAACCTACTGTATTTAAAGAAAAATTTGATAACCATTGATGCTATGGGCTGTCAGAAAGATATCGCTTCGAAGATCAAAGATAAAAAAGCAGATTATCTTCTGGCAGTAAAAGGCAATCAGGGGAAATTACATCATGCATTCGAGGAAAAATTTCCTGTAAATGTGTTTTCTAATTATAAAGGCGATTCGTTTAGTACGCAGGAGATAAGTCATGGAAGAAAAGAAACACGTTTGCATATTGTCAGTAACGTAACGCCTGAACTTTTGTGATTTTGAATTCGAATGGAAGGGATTAAAAAAGCTTTGTGTAGCATTGTCATTCAGGCAGAAGAAAGAAGATAAATCAGCAGAAGGTGTAAGCATCCGATATTATATTTCATCAAAGGATATGGATGCTAAAGAATTTGCACATGCTATCAGAGCGCACTGGCTGATCGAGCACAGTCTTCATTGGGTGTTAGATGTAAAAATGAATGAAGATGCCAGCCGGATAAGAAGAGGAAACGCAGCCTAAATAATATCTGGAATAAAGAAGATGGCACTGAATTTATTAAGAGATTGCAAAGACATTAAGGGTGAAGAGGAAAAGAAAGAAGGCTGCGTTAAACACAGGGAAAGATCATCAGAAGTTCACTTTTTGTACTAAATAATTCGCATTTTATGTTTAAAAATTGAGATATTCCTCATTACCTGAAGCTGTTTTTTATTGCTTATACATGATCAAATACTCCTTACATAAATAAGGTGAACAAATGGAACTTAAAAAATTGATGGAACATATTTCTATTATTC
>NZ_JAHZSO010000150.1:0-748 GCF_028421345.1 Escherichia sp. S10b | reverse complement strand
CTAAAAAGCCAGCAAGATAAAAAGTCAGTATTCACGACCACCAGCGTGTTTACTGTACTGCACCAAGTTTACGGGTACAAAAAACCCGCTCAGTGGCGGGTTGCTATCACAGCTATATATTTACTTATTATGCCGTTACTAACATTTATCTTCGACATATAATCGAAAACAAGGTTTGCTTAAAACTCTGCTTTCATTTTATCCGGGAATTTTTTATTTGCAGCATAATAACTACCAAGTACATAAGCGTTCATTTGCTGCTCTACATCAACCCGACATGCCGCACTAGAACAAGCTCCACTGATAAGCCCAAAAGAACTCCCTTTAGCAGAGAGATCAGCTTTGATTTCCTCTACAGTGTTTTTCCCCATAGCAACTACACACCCTGTCACAATATATCTAGCTTTCACATCATCCATGCTAAGGATAGTAGTTTTCGCAATTTTGCTGTATCCATCATTTTTATAAACATCCATGGCAAACGCACGGCAATCTGTATAATACGGACTTGCTTTAACTTGCGAATACTCAGGTAATTTCATACCTGCACAACCAACTAAACAAAAACCTATCGCTGCTATTAATACCTTTTTCATTACAGTCATAACCTAGAAGCATCATTGAAACTAATTTATTAAATAACCATCGAGTTTCTGGAATACAGACGTTAACCATCTCTCCAAAATCTAAAAGATAATAAGAAAAAATGTTTAACGCACCAATCCATTTCATAGTTTCATGAGACATC
>NZ_JAHZSO010000149.1:0-34704 GCF_028421345.1 Escherichia sp. S10b | reverse complement strand
GTATTCATTTTTCGTCTTGCGACGTTAAGAATCCGTATCTTCGAGTGCCCACACAGATTGTCTGATAAATTGTTAAAGAGCAGTACCGCTTCGCTTTTTCTCAGCGGCGCGGGGTGTGCATAATACGCTTTCCCGCTACAGAGTCAAGCATTTATTTTTGCTTTCTCTGCCGGAATTCTCAGGAGAACCCCGCTGACCCGGCGGCGTGTTTGCCGTTGTTCCGTGTCAGTGGTGGCGCATTATAGGGAGTTATTCCGGCCTGACAAGCGAAAAATATAAAAACTTTATCGTTCGCTCATTTTTCAGGCAAAACATCTTAAATATAGTCTTTTCCGTCTAACTTATAGACAAAAACGAGCCCCGAAGGGCTCGTTTTATCATTTACTGGACGGCGACAATCCGGTCTTCATTAACTTCCAGGCGAATCACTTTACCCGGAACCAATTCACCAGACAGTATTTGCTGTGCCAGCGGGTTTTCGATCTGCTGCTGGATAGCACGTTTCAAAGGACGTGCACCATAGACTGGATCGTAACCGTTCTCGCTCAGCAGTTTCAGCGCCTCGTCAGAAATGTGGATTTCATAACCACGTTCTTCCAGACGTTTGTACAGACGTTTCAACTGAATCTGCGCAATCGAGGCAATGTGCTGTTCACCCAGCGGATGGAAGACCACCACTTCATCAATACGGTTAATGAATTCCGGACGGAAGTTATGGCTTACCACACCGAGCACCAGCTCTTTCATGTGCGCATAATCCAGTTCACCGAAGCGTTCCTGAATCAAATCGGAACCGAGGTTAGAGGTCATAATGACAACCGTATTACGGAAGTCGACCGTTCTCCCCTGCCCGTCAGTCAGACGACCATCATCCAGTACCTGCAACAGAATGTTGAAGACATCCGGATGCGCTTTTTCCACTTCATCCAGCAGGATGACGGAATACGGACGACGACGCACAGCTTCGGTCAGGTAGCCACCTTCTTCATAACCGACATATCCCGGAGGCGCACCAACCAGACGAGACACCGAGTGTTTCTCCATAAACTCGGACATATCGATACGGACCATCGCCTCGTCGCTATCAAACATAAAGTTCGCCAGCGCCTTACAAAGCTCAGTTTTCCCCACACCCGTTGGGCCGAGGAACAGGAATGAACCAATCGGGCGATTTGGATCCGCCAACCCCGCACGGCTACGGCGAATAGCGTTAGATACCGCATCAACCGCTTCGTTCTGACCAATGACGCGATGGTGCAGTTCTTGCTCCATACGCAGCAGTTTTTCGCGCTCGCTTTCCATCATGCGAGAAACCGGAATCCCCGTCCAACGCGCCAGCACTTCAGCAATTTCGGCGTCGGTCACTTTATTACGCAACAGACGCATAGTTTTGCCTTCGAGCTGCGTTGCGGCTTCCAGTTGCTTTTCCAGTTCCGGGATTTTGCCGTATTGCAGTTCAGACATCCGCGCCAGGTCCCCCACACGGCGAGCCTGTTCAATAGCGATTTTCGCCTGTTCCAGTTCCGCTTTAATGGTCTGCGTACCAGAAAGCGATGCCTTCTCTGCTTTCCACTCTTCTTCTAACTCGGAGTACTGACGTTCTTTGTCGCTCAGTTCTTCGTTGAGCATATCCAGGCGTTTTTTACTGGCTTCATCAGACTCTTTCATTAACGCCTGTTGTTCCAGTTTGAGCTGGATGATACGACGATCGAGTCGGTCGAGTTCTTCTGGTTTTGAGTCAATCTGCATACGAATGCTGGATGCTGCTTCATCGATCAGGTCGATGGCTTTATCCGGCAGCTGACGGTCAGCAATGTAGCGATGAGACAACGTCGCCGCTGCAACAATTGCCGGGTCAGTAATTTGCACATGGTGGTGCAATTCGTAACGTTCTTTCAGGCCACGCAGAATCGCAATGGTATCTTCAACAGAAGGCTCGGCAACAAACACTTTCTGGAAACGACGTTCCAGCGCAGCATCTTTTTCGATGTACTGGCGATATTCGTCAAGCGTCGTGGCACCTACGCAGTGCAATTCACCACGCGCCAGCGCCGGTTTCAGCATGTTTCCGGCGTCCATTGCGCCATCGGCTTTACCCGCGCCGACCATGGTATGTAATTCGTCGATAAACAGGATGACGTTGCCTTCCTGTTTGGCAAGATCGTTAAGCACGCCTTTTAAACGTTCTTCAAACTCACCGCGATATTTCGCCCCAGCCACCAGCGCGCCCATATCCAGCGCCAGTACGCGGCGGCCTTTCAATCCTTCCGGCACTTCGCCGTTGATAATACGCTGCGCCAGACCTTCAACGATGGCAGTTTTACCGACGCCGGGTTCACCAATCAGTACCGGGTTATTTTTAGTACGACGTTGCAGCACCTGAATGGTACGGCGAATTTCTTCATCACGACCAATCACCGGATCGAGTTTGCCCTGTTCGGCTCGTTCGGTAAGGTCGATGGTATATTTTTTCAAAGCCTGACGTTGGTCTTCAGCACCTTGATCGTTCACGCTTTCACCTCCACGCATTTGTTCAATCGCTTGAGTAATGTTGGCGGTGGTCGCCCCTGCTGCTTTCAGGATGTCGGCCAGCGTGCCGCGAGACTCAAGTGCCGCCAGAACGAACAGTTCTGACGAGATAAAGTTATCACCACGTTTTTGCGCCAGCTTGTCGCAAAGATTAAGAACGCGCACCAGATCCTGTGATGGCTGGACATCACCACCAGTACCTTCAACCTGCGGTAAACGATTTAATGCCTGATTGATATCTGTGCGCAACTGGCCAGCATTTATGCCAGCGGATGTTAATAAAGGACTAACCGAACCCCCTTCCTGATTCAGCAGGGCGCTCATTAAATGAAGTGGTTCGATAAATTGGTTGTCGTGCCCGAGTGCAAGTGATTGGGCATCGGCAAGAGCAAGCTGGAATTTATTAGTAAGACGATCCAGACGCATAACTCCTCCCATAACGGATCAAAGTTGCTACTGGAGATTAAATGAGGTCATCCCTCAATTATTCAAGGTTATTGACCAGATTAATGTGAAAAGAAAATCACGCGTACCGGATCGTCTTGATTCTTTAGGTTATATCAGCCAAATGAAACTTGCCATACGACCGGTGGTCTTGTCGCGACGATAAGAGAAGAAAGTCTCATTTTCCGTATATGTACAACGGTCGCCGCCGAAAATTTGCTCAACACCCACGTTCGCCAGACGCTGCCGGGCAAGCTGATAAATATCCGCCAGATACTTATCACCATGCTGAATGAAAGCTGCACTTGCTTTAGCGTCTACTGCCATAAACGCCTCGCGAACCTCCACCCCCACTTCGAACGCGCGTGGACCAATTGCCGGCCCTAACCAGGCGAGAATATTTTCCGGATTATCAGCAAAACAGGAAACCGTCTCTTCCAGTACGCCTGCGCACAGTCCACGCCAGCCAGCATGAGCGGCGGCGACTTCCGTTCCCGCTCGATTGCAAAACAGCACAGGGAGGCAGTCGGCAGTCATCACTGCGCAAACCGTGCCGGGCGTATTGCTATAAGAGGCATCTGCTCGTTTTGAGGCATAAGGTTCGCCAGTAAGCTTAAGCACATCTTTGCCGTGTACCTGCTCAAGCCAGACCGGTTTAGAAGGCAAATTGCCCGCAGCAAAAAGTCGCTTGCGATTCTCCTCAACGTGATCCGGGTTATCGCCACAATGGGCACCGAGGTTGAGCGAGTCATACGGGGGCAAGCTCACGCCGCCGATACGAGAAGAGCTACAGGCCGCAACACCTTTTGGTAGCGGCCACTGCGGGACAATCAGCTTACTCATAACCAGTCCACTTCATCCTTATGCTCTTCGAAATCGGCGCGCATCACCTCAATCAGCTCCACCATATCTTGTGGAATAGGCGCATGCCATTCCATTTCGATGCCGGAGATCGGGTGATAAAGACGCAGCATGGTTGCATGAAGCGCCTGGCGGTCAAACTTACGCAGCATGGAGATAAATGCTTCCGAAGCACCTTTTGGCGGACGCGGACGGCCACCATAAACCGGATCGCCCACCAGCGGATGAGTGATATGGGCCATATGCACGCGGATCTGGTGCGTACGTCCAGTTTCCAGACGCAACCGCAGACGCGTGTGCACACGGAAGTGTTCCATGATGCGATAGTGAGTCACCGCCGGTTTGCCCATCGGATGCACCGCCATGTGAGTACGTTTGGTCGGGTGGCGGCTGATGGGTTCATCTACTGTACCGCCAGCGGTCATATGACCAATCGCCACCGCTTCATACTCACGAGTAATTTCACGCCGTTGCAAAGATTCGACTAAACGCGTCTGAGCCGGAACGGTTTTTGCCACAACCATCAGGCCAGTGGTGTCTTTATCCAGACGATGGACGATGCCCGCACGTGGTACATCGGCAATGGGCGGATAGTAATGAAGCAACGCATTCAGTACCGTGCCATCCGGGTTACCCGCGCCAGGATGTACCACCAGGTCGCGCGGTTTATTAATGACGATGATATCTTCATCTTCATAGACGATATCCAGCGGGATATCCTGCGGTTCAAAACGCGCTTCTTCTTCAATCTCAGCGTTGATGGCAACCTGCTCGCCACCCAATACTTTTTCTTTCGGCTTATCACAAACTTTGCCGTTTACCAGCACGCGCTGGTCGAGGATCCATTCTTTTATTCGCGAACGTGAATAATCCGGGAACATTTCGGCCAAAGCCTGATCTAAGCGTTGACCGAGTTGGTTTTCGGACACCGTTGCAGTGAGCTGTACTCGTTGTGCCATATATACTGCTTCTTCGTTTATCGTTGGGGTTTTACGGCTTTGCCGTTTAATATAGTGTGCTATTGTAGCTGGTCTTAACCGGGAGCAGGAACAGAGAATCTCCCGTATTACATTTTGAGGAAAGTCAAAACGTCATGACGCGCATGAAATATCTGGTGGCAGCCGCCACACTAAGCCTGTTTTTGGCGGGTTGCTCGGGGTCAAAGGAAGAAGTACCTGATAATCCGCCAAATGAAATTTACGCGACTGCACAACAAAAGCTGCAGGACGGTAACTGGAGACAGGCAATAACGCAACTGGAAGCGTTAGATAATCGCTATCCGTTTGGTCCGTATTCGCAGCAGGTGCAGCTGGATCTCATCTACGCCTACTATAAAAACGCCGATTTGCCGTTAGCGCAGGCTGCCATCGATCGTTTTATTCGCCTTAACCCGACCCATCCGAATATCGATTATGTCATGTACATGCGTGGCCTGACCAATATGGCGCTGGATGACAGTGCGCTGCAAGGGTTCTTTGGCGTTGACCGTAGCGATCGCGATCCTCAACATGCACGAGCTGCGTTTAGTGACTTTTCCAAACTGGTGCGCGGCTATCCAAACAGTCAGTACACCACCGATGCCACCAAACGTCTGGTATTCCTGAAAGATCGTCTGGCGAAATATGAATACTCCGTGGCCGAGTACTATACAGAACGTGGCGCATGGGTTGCCGTCGTTAACCGCGTAGAAGGAATGTTGCGCGACTACCCGGATACCCAGGCTACGCGTGATGCGCTGCCGCTGATGGAAAATGCATACCGTCAGATGCAGATGAATGCGCAAGCTGAAAAAGTAGCGAAAATCATCGCCGCAAACAGCAGCAATACATAACAGAAACCTGAAATACAAAACGGCAGCCCTTGAGCTGCCGTTTTTTTATTCTGTTAGTTGTGAAACTGAAGCGATTTAGTCACTATCGATCTCATCAAATATGGCTCGCTTTGAGATATTCCTCAAGTAAAAAAACACCTCTTCCTGCGATTTCTCACAAAAAAGATTCGTTGACAAAAAGTGACAAAATTATGAGATTCCCATCACACATTTTGACATCAGGAGCGGTATGCTGAATTCACCAAGACGGGAAGACAAGAGGTAAAATTTATGACAATGAACATTACCAGCAAACAAATGGAAATTACTCCGGCCATCCGCCAACATGTCGCAGACCGTCTCGCCAAACTGGAAAAATGGCAAACACATCTGATTAATCCACATATCATTCTGTCCAAAGAGCCACAAGGGTTTGTTGCTGACGCCACAATCAATACACCTAACGGCGTTCTGGTTGCCAGTGGTAAACATGAAGATATGTACACTGCAATTAACGAATTGATCAACAAGCTGGAACGGCAGCTCAATAAACTGCAGCACAAAGGCGAAGCACGTCGTGCCGCAACATCGGTGAAAGACGCCAACTTCGTCGAAGAAGTTGAAGAAGAGTAGTCCTTTATATTGAGTGTATCGCCAACGCGCCTTCGGGCGCGTTTTTTGTTGACAGCGTGAAAACAGTACGGGTACTGTACTAAAGTCACTTAAGGAAACAAACATGAAACACACACCGTTTTTCTTCGCATTCTTTTTTACCTTCCCCTGAATGGGAGGCGTTTCGTCGTGTGAAACAGAATGCGAAGACGAACAATAAGGCCTCCCAAATCGGGGGGCCTTTTTTATTGATAACAAAAAGGCAACACTATGACATCGGAAAACCCGTTACTGGCGCTGCGAGAGAAAATCAGCGCGCTGGATGAAAAATTATTAGCATTACTGGCAGAGCGGCGCGAATTGGCCGTCGAGGTAGGAAAAGCCAAACTGCTCTCGCATCGCCCGGTACGAGATATTGATCGTGAACGCGATTTACTGGAAAGATTAATTACGCTCGGTAAAGCGCACCATCTGGACGCCCATTACATTACTCGCCTGTTCCAGCTCATCATTGAAGATTCCGTATTAACTCAGCAGGCTTTGCTCCAGCAACATCTCAATAAAATTAATCCGCACTCAGCACGCATCGCTTTTCTCGGCCCCAAAGGTTCTTATTCCCATCTTGCGGCGCGCCAGTATGCTGCCCGTCACTTTGAGCAATTCATTGAAAGTGGCTGCGCCAAATTTGCCGATATTTTTAATCAGGTGGAAACCGGCCAGGCCGACTATGCCGTCGTACCGATTGAAAATACCAGCTCCGGTGCCATAAACGACGTTTACGATCTGCTGCAACATACCAGCTTGTCGATTGTTGGCGAGATGACGTTAACTATCGACCATTGTTTGTTGGTCTCCGGCACGACTGATTTATCCACTATTAATACGGTCTACAGCCATCCGCAGCCATTCCAGCAATGCAGCAAATTCCTTAATCGTTATCCTCACTGGAAGATTGAATATACCGAAAGTACGTCTGCGGCAATGGAAAAGGTTGCACAGGCAAAATCACCGCATGTTGCTGCGTTGGGAAGCGAAGCTGGCGGCACTTTGTACGGTTTGCAGGTACTGGAGCGTATTGAAGCGAATCAGCAACAAAACTTCACCCGATTTGTGGTGTTGGCACGTAAAGCCATTAACGTGTCTGACCAGGTTCCGGCGAAAACGACGTTGTTAATGGCGACCGGGCAACAAGCCGGTGCGCTGGTTGAAGCGTTGCTGGTGCTGCGCAACCACAATCTGATTATGACCCGTCTGGAATCACGCCCGATTCACGGTAATCCATGGGAAGAGATGTTTTATCTGGATATTCAGGCCAATCTTGAATCAGCGGAAATGCAAAAAGCATTGAAAGAGTTAGGGGAAATTACCCGTTCAATGAAGGTATTGGGCTGTTACCCAAGTGAGAACGTAGTGCCTGTTGATCCAACCTGATGAAAAGGTGCCGGATGATGTGAATCATCCGGCACTGGATTATTACTGGCGGTTGTCATTCGCCTGACGCAATAACA
Organism: Escherichia sp. S10b; assembly: GCF_028421345.1. Classification (NCBI taxonomy): domain Bacteria; kingdom Pseudomonadati; phylum Pseudomonadota; class Gammaproteobacteria; order Enterobacterales; family Enterobacteriaceae; genus Escherichia; species Escherichia sp. S10b. The sequence continues at coordinate 26,940 of NZ_JAHZSO010000149.1, read as the reverse complement.
CGCGGCTTTCACTCTGAAAACGCTGTGCGTAATCGCCGAACCAGTGCTCCACCTTGCGGAAACTGTCAATAAACGCCTGCTTATCGCCCTGCTCCAGCAACTCAATCGCCTCGCCGAAACGCTTATAGTAACGTTTGATTAACGCCAGATTACGCTCTGACGACATAATAATGTCGGCATAAAGCTGCGGATCCTGAGCAAACAGTCGCCCGACCATCGCCAGCTCAAGGCGGTAAATCGGCGAAGAGAGCGCCAGAAGTTGCTCAAGCTGAACATTTTCTTCTGCCAGATGCAGCCCATAAGCAAAAGTAGCAAAGTGGCGCAGAGCCTGAATAAACGCCATATTCTGATCGTGCTCGACAGCGCTAATACGATGCAGCCGAGCGCCCCAGACCTGAATTTGCTCCAGAAACCATTGGTATGCTTCCGGCTTACGTCCATCACACCAGACCACAACTTGCTTTGCCAGGCTACCGCTGTCCGGGCCGAACATCGGGTGTAACCCCAGTACCGGGCCATCGTGCGCCGCCAGCATGGCCTGTAATGGTCCATTTTTCACTGATGCCAGATCAACCAGAATACAATCTTTCGGTAAAGGCGGTAATTTGCCGATAACTTGCTCAGTAACGTGGATTGGCACACTAACAATCACCATTCCGGCATCGGCAACAATATCAGCCGCTCGATCCCAGTCATGTTGCTCCAGAATCCGCACCTGATAACCCGATAGTGTCAGCATCTTCTCGAACAGGCGTCCCATCTGACCGCCACCGCCGACGATAACCACCGGACGCAGTGACGGACAAAGTGTTTTAAATCCTTTGTCGTTTTCACTGGAGTAAGATTCACGCATCACCCGACGCAAAACATCCTCAATCAGATCTGGCGGTACACCCAGAGCTTCCGCCTCTGCACGACGCGAGGCCAACATAGATGCCTCGCGCTCCGGAACATAAATAGGCAGTCCAAAGCGGCTTTTCACCTCGCCCACTTCAGCAACCAGTTCCAGACGCTTCGCTAATAAATTCAGCAGCGCTTTATCGACTTCATCAATTTGATCGCGTAATGCGGTCAATTCAGCAACCATAATAAACCTCTTAAGCCACGCGAGCCGTCAGCTGCCCGTTCAGATCCTGATGAATTTCACGCAGCAAGGCATCGGTCATTTCCCAGCTAATGCAGGCATCGGTTACGGATACACCGTATTTCATTTCACTGCGCGGTTGCTCAGAAGACTGATTGCCCTCGTGGATATTACTTTCGATCATCAGACCAATAATTGAGCGATTGCCATCTTTGATTTGAGCAACCACGGATTCTGCCACCGCAGGCTGACGGCGATAATCTTTATTGGAATTACCGTGGCTGCAATCTACCATCAGAGACGGGCGCAGTCCCGCCTGTTCCATCTCTTTTTCACATTGCGCAACATCCGCAGGGCTATAGTTCGGCGCTTTACCACCGCGCAGGATGACATGCCCGTCCGGATTCCCCTGAGTTTGTAGCAACGCAACCTGCCCTGCCTGGTTAATGCCAACAAAACGGTGCGGCTGGGCGGCGGCGCGCATAGCGTTAATTGCTGTTGCCAGACTGCCGTCGGTGCCGTTTTTAAAACCAACCGGCATGGAAAGCCCGGAGGCCATTTCACGGTGAGTTTGCGATTCCGTTGTACGAGCACCAATTGCTGACCAGCTAAACAGATCGCCCAGGTATTGCGGGCTATTCGGATCTAACGCTTCCGTCGCCAGTGGCAGTCCCATATTCACCAGCTCAAGCAGCAATTTACGCGCGATCTGCAGCCCGGCTTCTACATCAAAAGAGCCATCCATATGGGGATCGTTAATTAACCCTTTCCAGCCGACAGTGGTACGGGGTTTTTCAAAATAGACGCGCATTACCAGATAGAGGCTATCGCTGACCTCTGCGGCAAGGGCTTTAAATCGACGAGCATATTCCAGAGCAGTTTCCGGATCATGAATGGAACAAGGACCACATACTACCAGCAGACGAGGATCGCGCCCGGCGATAATATCTGAAATGGTTCTACGCGAGTCAGCAATCTGGGCTTCTTGTTGCAGGCTCAATGGAAAAGCGGCCTTCAGTTGTTCCGGAGTCATTAAAACCTGTTCGTCGGTAATATGTACGTTATTCAGCGCGTCTTTTTGCATGATGGCGATCCTGTTTATGCTCGTTTGCGATAGTTGATCCTCAGCGAGGATGACGTAACGATAACACATAAAGTAAAGTTTTCAATCCATATTTCGTACATTTTTATTTACACAGGCAATTTAGTCGCGATTTCAACCCTTACTTCTGTATAGATAAATTTACACTCCCTTTGAAAACAATCCGCTATGCTTTGAAAAAGGAGAAAGAAATGATGAAAAAGTTTATCGCCCCCTTGTTGGCTTTACTGGTTAGCGGATGTCAGATTGATCCTTATACTCACGCGCCAACCTTGACCAGCACCGACTGGTATGATGTCGGTATGGAAGATGCGATATCGGGCAGCGCCATAAAAGATGACGATGCATTTAGCGATTCACAGGCGGATCGCGGTCTATACCTTAAAGGATATGCCGAAGGACAAAAGAAAACTTGCCAGACCGATTTTACTTATGCCCGGGGACTTTCCGGTAAAAGCTTTCCTGCCAGCTGCAACAATGTTGAAAATGCCAGCCAACTGCATGAAGTATGGCAAAAAGGGGCTGATGAAAATGCCAGCACAATACGATTAAATTAATTAAAACCCCACAAATAAATTAAACATAAGATTTTACTCATTGTGTTTTATTTCTCACATTGATGACGATCGCATGAAAAAATGATATTTTAATGAGCATTCTGAAAAAATATCGATGCATTTCGAGCGAAGATGGTGGGGATCCCTGAATGCGTTTTTCTCACCGACTGTTCTTACTTCTGATTCTCCTGCTGACGGGAGCACCAATACTCGCTCAGGAGCCTTCTGACGTTGCGAAAAACGTGCGTATGATGGTTTCCGGTATTGTCAGTTACACCCGCTGGCCTGCGCTATCAGGGCCACCAAAGTTATGTATCTTTTCATCTTCACGTTTTAGTACCGCCCTACAAGAGAATGCCGCGACATCTTTGCCTTATCTGCCTGTCATCATTCACACTCAACAAGAGGCGATGATTTCAGGCTGCAATGGTTTTTATTTTGGCAACGAGTCACCGACATTCCAGATGGAATTAACCGAACAATATCCGTCAAAGGCGTTATTATTAATTGCCGAACAAAATACCGAGTGCATTATTGGTAGCGCCTTTTGTCTGATCATCCACAATAATGACGTCAGATTTGCCGTAAACCTGGATGCCTTATCGCGTAGCGGTGTAAAGGTCAACCCGGATGTCTTAATGCTCGCACGGAAGAAAAATGATGGATAACGATAATTCTCTTAATAAGCGCCCCACGTTTAAAAGAGCATTACGCAACATCAGTATGACCAGCATATTTATCACTATGATGCTGATCTGGTTGCTGCTTTCCGTGACCTCGGTGCTGACCCTGAAACAGTACGCGCAAAAAAACCTGGCACTGACAGCAGCAACAATGACTTACAGTCTGGAAGCAGCTGTCGTTTTTGCCGATGGCCCTGCAGCAACTGAAACACTGGCAGCGCTGGGCCAGCAAGGGCAATTTTCAACTGCAGAAGTACGTGATAAGCAGCAAAATATTCTGGCGTCCTGGCATTACACCCGTAAGGATCCAGGCGATACTTTCAGCAATTTCATAAGCCACTGGCTCTTCCCCGCCCCCATCATTCAGCCGATTCGTCACAATGGTGAAACCATTGGCGAAGTACGCTTAACCGCTCGCGACAGTTCAATCAGCCATTTTATCTGGTTTTCGCTCGCCGTACTGACCGGTTGTATTCTGCTGGCATCAGGCATCGCAATTACCCTCACCCGCCATTTGCACAATGGCCTGGTAGAAGCGCTGAAAAATATCACCGATGTCGTACATGATGTGCGTTCCAACCGCAATTTTTCCCGACGAGTTTCGGAAGAACGTATCGCTGAGTTTCACCGCTTCGCTCTCGACTTCAACAGTCTGCTGGATGAAATGGAAGAGTGGCAGCTTCGTTTACAGGCCAAAAATGCGCAGCTTCTGCGTACCGCGCTACATGACCCATTAACCGGGCTGGCTAACCGCGCAGCGTTTCGTAGCGGCATCAATACGTTGATGAACAATTCCGATGCCCGAAAAACGTCGGCGTTACTATTTCTTGATGGCGATAATTTCAAATATATCAATGATACCTGGGGTCATGCGACGGGCGATAGAGTCTTGATTGAAATCGCAAAACGGTTAGCTGAATTTGGCGGGCTGCGACATAAAGCATACCGCCTGGGCGGCGATGAATTCGCTATGGTGCTCTATGATGTACAGTCGGAATCTGAAGTGCAGCAGATATGCTCAGCACTGACACAAATCTTTAATCTCCCGTTTGATCTTCATAATGGCCATCAGACCACCATGACATTAAGCATTGGTTACGCGATGACCATTGAGCACGCCTCTGCGGAAAAATTACAAGAGCTTGCCGATCACAATATGTATCAGGCCAAACACCAGCGTGCCGAAAAGCTGGTGAGATAACAAGGATATATCGATATGATAAAGCACCTGGTAGCACCCCTGATTTTCACCTCACTAATACTGACTGGCTGCCAGTCCCCTCAGGGAAAGTTTACTCCTGAGCAAGTCGCCGCTATGCAATCTTATGGATTTACTGAATCCGCCGGCGACTGGTCGCTGGGCTTATCAGATGCCATTCTGTTCGCAAAAAATGACTACAAATTGCTCCCGGAAAGCCAGCAACAGATCCAAACCATGGCAGCCAAATTGGCCTCGACAGGGCTAACACATGCCCGTATGGATGGACACACCGATAACTATGGTGAAGACAGTTACAACGAAGGCTTATCATTGAAACGGGCGAATGTCGTGGCCGATGCATGGGCTATGGGTGGACAAATTCCACGCAGCAATCTCACCACACAGGGTTTAGGAAAAAAATATCCCATAGCCAGTAACAAGACCGCCCAGGGCCGCGCCGAGAACCGCCGCGTCGCAGTGGTGATTACAACCCCTTAAAACACGAGCAAACAGACAAAAAAAGGGCCAGCCAATTGGCCAGCCCTTCTTAACAGGATGTCGCTTAAGCGAAATCTTAGTTAAGACGCTCTTTGATACGAGCAGCCTTACCAGTACGCTCACGCAGGTAGTACAGTTTAGCTTTACGAACAGCACCACGACGTTTGACAGAAATGCTGTCAACTACCGGAGAGTGAGTCTGGAAGACACGCTCAACGCCTTCGCCGTTGGAAATTTTACGAACAGTGAATGCAGAGTGCAGACCGCGGTTACGAATAGCGATAACCACGCCCTCGAATGCCTGCAGACGTTTTTTGGAACCTTCAACAACCCATACTTTCACTTCCACGGTATCACCCGGACGGAAGGAAGGTACGTCCTGCTTCATCTGCTCTTGTTCAAGTTGCTTAATAATGTTGCTCATAATTTAATCTCTTATCCTGGGTAAACTGATATCTCGGGGGCTTACGCCATCCCATCATGTTTATGTTGCTGTTGTGCGTGTTCCGTTTTGAACTCCGCCAGCAACCTTGCTTGCTCTTCAGTCAGAGCCAGGTTTTCCAGAAGTTCAGGTCTTCTAAGCCAGGTACGGCCCAGCGACTGTTTCAAACGCCAGCGACGTATCTCGGCATGGTTGCCCGACAGTAACACTGGCGGAACTTCCATCCCTTCTAACACCTCAGGCCGCGTATAGTGCGGGCAATCCAGCAATCCTTCAGCAAAGGAATCTTCCGTTGCCGAGGCTTCATGTCCCAGTACTCCCGGAATAAACCGGGAAACGGAGTCAATCAGCGTCATTGCTGGTAACTCACCACCACTGAGAACGTAATCGCCGATTGACCATTCTTCGTCAATTTCGGTTTGGATCACGCGCTCATCTATACCTTCGTAGCGACCGCACACCAGAATCAATTTTTGATTCGTTGCCAGTTCGCTGACGCCCGCTTGATCAAGCTTGCGTCCCTGTGGTGACAGATAAATCACCTTTGCGCCTTCACCCGCCGCGGCTTTTGCTGCATGAATGGCGTCCCGCAAGGGTTGCACCATCATTAACATCCCCGGTCCGCCGCCGTAAGGACGATCGTCCACGGTACGGTGCCGGTCATGCGTGAAGTCGCGAGGACTCCAACTCTGGATGCTCAGCAGGCCATTTTTAACTGCCCGGCCAGTTACCCCGTAATCGGTAATTGCGCGGAACATTTCAGGAAACAGGCTAATTATGCCAATCCACATAGCGCCGTCTTTTACCGTTTATCCGGTGGTTTAAAAACCAGGATCCCAATCTACTTCGATTGAACGAGTAGTGAGATCGACTTTCTTGATAACCTGCCCATCGAGGAACGGTACGAGACGTTCCTTGATACCAAACGCATCTTTCAGGTTTGCCTTAATGACGAGAACGTCATTAGATCCGGTTTCCATCATATCGACGACTTTACCGAGATCGTAGCCTTCAGTGGTTACTACCTGGCAGCCCATCAGGTCTTTCCAGTAGTAGTCCCCCTCTTCAAGCTGAGGCAGCTGCGATGAATCCACGACAATTTCACAATTCGTCAGCAGGTTCGCCGCATCACGATCGTCAACGCCTTTCAGCTTGATGATCATGTCCTGATTGTGGTGCTTCCAGCTTTCCAGCTGGACTTGCTGCCACTGACCCGCCTTCTGGATAAACCAGGGCTGATAGTCAAAAATGCTTTCGGCGTCTTCGGTGGAAGAAAACACTCTGAGCCACCCACGAATACCGTAAGACGAACCCATTTTCCCCAAAACGATGGGATCAACAGGTGCTTGCGCGGTGAGTTGTTTGCTCATCATGACCACCGTGACAGATTAAGCTGCTTTGTTTACTTCTTTGATCAGCGCAGCAACGCGATCAGAAATAGTTGCGCCCTGGCCAACCCAGTGAGCGATGCGATCCAGATCCAGGCGAGTGCCTTCTTCTTTTTCGCTAGCGATTGGGTTGAAGAAACCAACGCGCTCGATGAAGCGACCGTTGCGTGCATTACGGCTGTCAGCGACAACAACCTGGTAGAACGGACGCTTTTTAGCGCCGTGACGTGCTAAACGAATAGTTACCATAACATCCTCTTGTGTGAATAAAACAACCGGACCCCATCGAGGAACGGAGTCCGGTGTCATATTAAAAGCCCGAAAATTTTACTCATTTTTGCGGGAATTGCAATCAACAGTTGCTAACTCTGCTGTAAAAGGCCGTCGGCGGTGCAGCCAGTTTGGTGCCGGAGTGCGCGCAGTCACCGGAGCGTACACGCAGTACGTGAGGATGACGAGCACAACCCGGTGCCAAAATGGCAAACAAGCCAGGCCGATTAGCGACCAGGGAAGCCTGGGGGCATCATACCCTTCATGCTTCTCATCATCTTCGCCATTCCGCCCTTCTTCATTTTCTTCATCATGCGCTGCATGTCGTCGAACTGTTTCAGAAGACGGTTAACGTCCTGCACCTGCATACCGCAACCGGCAGCAATACGGCGTTTACGCGAACCTTTGATGATTTCTGGCTTAGCGCGCTCTTTCATCGTCATCGAGTTGATGATGGCTTCCATACGCACCAGCACTTTATCGTCCATCTGCGACTTAACATTATCCGGGATCTGCCCCATGCCCGGCAGCTTGCCCATCAGGCTAGCCATGCCGCCCATATTTTTCATCTGGCGCAGTTGCTCAAGAAAATCGTTGAGATCGAAGCCGTCGCCTTTTTTCAGCTTGCTGGCTAATTTCTCTGCCTGCGCGCGGTCAACTTTGCTTTCGATATCTTCGATCAGCGACAGTACGTCGCCCATGCCGAGAATACGCGACGCGATGCGGTCCGGATGGAACGGCTCCAGCGCCTCAGTTTTCTCGCCAACACCGAGAAACTTGATCGGTTTGCCAGTGATGTGACGAATAGAGAGCGCCGCACCGCCGCGGGCATCGCCGTCCACTTTGGTCAACACTACGCCGGTAAGCGGTAACGCTTCATTGAATGCTTTTGCCGTATTGGCCGCATCCTGACCGGTCATGGCGTCAACCACAAACAGGGTTTCAACCGGGTTAATCGACGCATGGACTTGTTTGATCTCGTCCATCATCGCTTCGTCAACGTGCAGACGACCAGCGGTATCCACCAGCAGCACGTCGTAGAATTTCAGTTTGGCTTCTTTCAGCGCCGCGTTAACGATATCTACCGGCTTCTGACCAACATCAGAAGGGAAGAAATCAACGCCCACCTGCTCTGCCAGCGTCTCAAGCTGTTTGATTGCCGCCGGGCGATAAACGTCGGCAGAAACCACCAGCACTTTCTTCTTGTGCTTCTCGCGCAGGAACTTACCGAGTTTACCAACGCTGGTTGTTTTACCGGCACCTTGCAGGCCCGCCATCAGCACGACCGCAGGCGGTTGCGCCGCCAGGTTCAGGGTCTGGTTCTCTTCGCCCATCGCCGCAACCAGTTCGTTACGGACGATTTTGACGAACTCCTGCCCCGGCGTCAGGCTCTTATTAACTTCATGACCAACCGCTTTCTCTTTTACGCGATTGATAAACTCACGCACTACCGGCAGAGCGACGTCCGCCTCCAGCAGCGCCATGCGCACTTCGCGCAGCGTATCTTTTACGTTGTCTTCAGTGAGGCGTCCACGGCCACTGATATTGCGCAGCGTGCGCGACAAACGATCGGTTAAATTATCAAACATTGTCTCTCGCCTGGGGTGGAAACGGTTGGCCGCAATCGCGACACATCATCAGTATTTTGCCGCAGTATAACATGAAGGCGTCTTTGTTGTTATGCAACGGTTGGAGCAGCGTTCACCTGACGCTATACTGCTTCTCTTTCTTATTGCTCAAACTGTCGACATCACTATGCCCGTTTTTGCTCTGCTCGCGCTTGTCGCCTACTCCGTCAGTCTTGCGCTGATTGTTCCCGGTCTGCTGCAAAAAAACGGCGGCTGGCGGCGCATGGCTATTATTTCTGCGGTCATTGCGCTGGTCTGCCACGCAATCGCTCTGGAAGCCCGCATCCTGCCCGACGGTGATAGCGGACAAAACCTCAGCCTGCTGAACGTTGGTTCATTGGTCAGTTTGATGATCTGTACGGTAATGACCATTGTGGCTTCTCGCAATCGTGGCTGGTTGCTGCTACCCATTGTCTATGCCTTTGCGCTTATCAACCTGGCGCTGGCGACCTTCATGCCCAATGAATACATCACCCATCTGGAAGCAACGCCTGGGATGCTGGTGCACATTGGCTTATCGCTCTTTTCCTATGCCACGCTAATTATCGCCGCCCTGTACGCGCTGCAACTGGCGTGGATTGATTACCAACTGAAGAACAAGAAGCTGGCATTTAACCAGGAAATGCCGCCATTGATGAGTATCGAGCGTAAAATGTTCCACATCACGCAGATTGGCGTGGTGCTGCTAACGCTCACGCTTTGCACTGGCCTGTTCTACATGCACAACCTATTTAGCATGGAAAATATCGACAAGGCTGTGCTCTCTATCGTGGCGTGGTTTGTCTATATTGTGCTGCTGTGGGGACATTACCATGAAGGATGGCGTGGACGCCGCGTCGTCTGGTTTAACGTTGCGGGCGCGGTAATTCTGACACTGGCCTACTTCGGCAGCCGAATTGTCCAGCAGTTAATCAGCTAAACCCAGAAAAGGAGTTTCCCCTGGAACACATTTCTACTACTACGTTGATCATTATTCTGATCATCATGGTGGTCATTTCAGCCTATTTTTCCGGGTCCGAAACCGGAATGATGACCCTCAACCGATATCGTCTGCGACATATGGCGAAACAGGGTAATCGCTCGGCCAAACGCGTCGAAAAATTGCTGCGTAAGCCAGACCGCCTGATAAGCCTGGTGTTAATCGGCAATAACCTGGTCAATATTCTTGCCTCCGCGCTCGGCACTATTGTTGGGATGCGTTTGTACGGCGATGCGGGCGTGGCAATTGCGACTGGTGTGCTGACTTTTGTCGTACTGGTATTTGCTGAGGTATTGCCGAAAACCATTGCCGCGCTGTACCCGGAAAAAGTCGCTTATCCGAGTAGTTTTCTGCTGGCTCCGCTGCAAATTTTGATGATGCCGCTGGTCTGGTTGCTGAATGCTATCACCCGTATGCTGATGCGCATGATGGGTATCAAAACCGATATCGTGGTTAGCGGCTCTTTGAGCAAAGAAGAGTTGCGCACTATCGTGCACGAATCACGCTCACAAATTTCCCGTCGCAATCAGGATATGCTGCTGTCGGTGCTCGATCTGGAAAAAATGACCGTTGATGACATCATGGTGCCGCGCAGTGAAATTATCGGTATTGATATCAACGATGACTGGAAATCGATTCTGCGCCAACTCTCCCACTCACCTCACGGGCGCATCGTGCTCTACCGTGATTCGCTGGACGACGCCATCAGTATGCTGCGAGTACGTGAAGCCTGGCGGTTGATGTCGGAGAAAAAAGAGTTCACCAAAGAAACCATGCTGCGCGCCGCGGACGAGATCTATTTTGTGCCGGAAGGTACGCCGCTCAGCACGCAGTTGGTAAAGTTTCAGCGCAACAAAAAGAAAGTCGGCCTGGTCGTCAACGAGTATGGAGACATTCAGGGGCTGGTGACGGTTGAAGATATTCTGGAAGAGATTGTCGGCGATTTCACTACGTCGATGTCGCCAACACTTGCCGAAGAGGTCACGCCGCAAAACGACGGTTCGGTGATTATCGATGGCACCGCCAACGTGCGGGAAATCAACAAAGCCTTTAACTGGCATCTACCTGAAGACGATGCCCGCACGGTTAATGGCGTCATTCTTGAAGCTCTGGAAGAGATCCCTGTCGCTGGCACCCGCGTGCATATTGGCGAGTACGATATCGATATTCTCGACGTTCAGGACAATATGATTAAGCAGGTAAAAGTCTTTCCTGTAAAACCGCTGCGCGAGAGTGTGGCGGAGTAACGAAAACGGCCCTGCATTCGCATGCAGGGCCGTGAATTATTACGAAAACAGAAATTACGCTTTTGCTTTCGCTACAGTTACCATCGCCGCACGAATCGTACGACCATTCAGCGTATAACCCTTCTGCATAATGCCCAGTACGTTACCTGGCGCAACGTCATCAGATTCCACCATTGCGATAGCCTGATGCACATTCGGGTCCAGCGGCACGTTAGTTTCGGCGATCACTTCAACACCAAACTTACGCACAACATCCAGCATCGACTTCAGCGTCAGCTCAATGCCTTCAACCATCGCAGACATATCCGGGTTAGCTTTATCAGCCACTTCCAGCGCACGATCCAGGCTATCAATCACCGGCAGCAATTCGTTGATGAATTTCTCCAGCGCGAATTTGTGGGCTTTTTCAATATCCAGTTCAGTACGTCGACGCAGGTTTTCCATTTCGGCTTTTACACGCAAAATGCCGTCACGTTCACGGGTCTGGGCTTCAGCCAGCTGAGCTTCGAGATTCGCAATTTTTTCATCGCGCGGATCCACCTGCTCAGCAGAAGCTTCTGGCTCAACTGCCTCAATCTCTTCGTGCTGATCCATGATAATTTCTTCCGGGGCTTGCCCCTCAGGCGTTTTCTGTTCTTTACTACTCATGAATTTCTCCGCGTTTTTTTCGCATTCATCTCGCTAACTTCGCTTATTATGGGGATCAGTTTCAGGGTTTCAAGGGAAGCACTCACATTGTCATCAATCTTCGTAACAAGGACCTCGGAAAAATGAATAATCATTTCAAGTGTATTGGCATTGTGGGACACCCACGGCACCCCACTGCACTGACAACACATGAAATGCTCTACCGCTGGCTGTGCACAAAAGGTTACGAGGTCATCGTTGAGCAACAAATCGCTCACGAACTGCAACTGAAGAATGTGAAAACTGGCACGCTCGCGGAGATTGGGCAACTAGCTGATCTCGCGGTAGTCGTTGGTGGCGACGGTAATATGCTGGGCGCGGCACGCACACTCGCCCGTTACGATATTAAAGTTATTGGAATCAACCGTGGCAACCTGGGTTTCCTGACTGACCTTGACCCCGATAACGCCCAGCAACAGTTAGCCGATGTGCTGGAAGGCCACTACATCAGCGAGAAACGTTTTTTGCTGGAAGCGCAAGTCTGTCAGCAAGATTGCCAGAAACGCATCAGCACCGCGATAAATGAAGTGGTGCTTCATCCAGGCAAAGTGGCGCATATGATTGAGTTCGAAGTGTATATCGACGAGATCTTTGCGTTTTCTCAGCGATCTGATGGACTAATTATTTCGACGCCAACAGGCTCCACCGCCTATTCCCTCTCTGCAGGCGGTCCTATTCTGACCCCCTCTCTGGATGCGATTACCCTGGTGCCCATGTTCCCGCATACGTTGTCAGCACGACCACTGGTCATAAACAGCAGCAGCACGATCCGTCTGCGTTTTTCGCATCGCCGTAACGACCTGGAAATCAGTTGCGACAGCCAGATAGCACTGCCGATTCAGGAAGGTGAAGATGTCCTGATTCGTCGCTGTGATTACCATCTGAATCTGATTCATCCGAAAGATTACAGTTATTTCAACACATTAAGCACCAAGCTCGGCTGGTCAAAAAAATTATTCTAATTTTACGCCAGCCTCTTTACTGTATATAAAACCAGTTTATACTGTACACAATAACAGTAATGGTTTTTCATACAGGAAAACGACTATGTTGGCACAACTGACCATCAGCAACTTTGCTATCGTTCGTGAGCTTGAGATTGATTTTCATAGCGGCATGACCGTAATAACTGGCGAGACCGGCGCGGGTAAATCTATTGCAATAGATGCCCTCGGTCTTTGTCTCGGTGGTCGCGCTGAAGCCGACATGGTGCGTACCGGCGCTGCTCGCGCTGACCTGTGCGCCCGTTTTTCTCTGAAAGATACGCCAGCGGCTCTGCGCTGGCTGGAAGAAAACCAGCTTGAAGACGGGCATGAATGTTTGCTTCGTCGCGTGATCAGCAGCGATGGTCGCTCCCGTGGTTTCATCAACGGTACAGCTGTTCCTCTGTCACAACTGCGCGAACTGGGTCAGTTGCTGATTCAGATCCATGGTCAGCACGCTCATCAGTTACTCACCAAACCCGAGCACCAAAAGTTCCTGCTTGATGGCTATGCCAATGAAACCTCTCTACTCCAGGAAATGACAGCACGTTATCAGTTGTGGCATCAAAGCTGCCGTGACCTCGCGCATCATCAACAGTTAAGTCAGGAACGCGCTGCCCGTGCGGAACTGCTGCAATACCAATTAAAAGAACTTAACGAATTTAATCCGCAGCCCGGAGAGTTTGAACAAATCGACGAAGAGTACAAACGTCTGGCGAACAGCGGTCAATTGCTGACCACCAGCCAGAATGCATTGGCATTAATGGCCGACGGTGAAGACGCAAACCTGCAAAGTCAGCTTTACACGGCTAAACAACTGGTGAGCGAATTGATTGGCATGGACAGCAAACTGTCCGGCGTACTTGATATGCTGGAAGAAGCTACCATCCAGATTGCTGAAGCCAGCGATGAACTGCGCCACTACTGCGATCGTCTGGATCTCGATCCCAACCGACTATTTGAACTTGAACAGCGCATCTCAAAACAGATTTCGCTGGCACGTAAACATCACGTCAGCCCTGAGGCATTGCCACAGTATTACCAGTCGCTACTGGAAGAACAGCAGCAACTGGACGATCAGGCCGACTCACAAGAAACGCTTGCGCTGGCGGTAACGAAACATCATCAGCAGGCACTGGAAATCGCGCGCGCATTACACCAACAACGCCAGCAATATGCAGAAGAACTTGCACAGCTGATCACCGACAGTATGCATGCGCTCTCAATGCCGCATGGGCAGTTTACGATCGATGTTAAATTTGACGAGCATCACCTGGGCGCTGACGGTGCCGATCGTATTGAGTTTCGGGTAACCACCAACCCAGGTCAGCCAATGCAGCCTATTGCCAAAGTCGCATCCGGTGGTGAATTGTCCCGCATCGCACTGGCAATCCAGGTCATCACGGCGCGTAAAATGGAAACCCCGGCACTGATTTTTGATGAAGTGGATGTAGGGATTAGCGGTCCAACAGCGGCAGTTGTCGGCAAACTGCTGCGTCAACTCGGCGAATCAACTCAGGTGATGTGTGTTACCCACCTGCCACAAGTCGCGGGATGTGGTCATCAACACTATTTTGTCAGCAAAGAAACCGATGGTGCGATGACAGAAACGCATATGCAATCCCTGAATAAAAAAGCGCGGTTACAAGAGCTGGCGCGCCTGCTTGGTGGCAGTGAAGTCACACGTAATACACTGGCGAATGCGAAAGAACTGCTTGCAGCGTAAACTTTTTTCCTGCTTCACGGTCAGAGTAAACAGCAAAACGCCGTAAGACCGGAAAGCAAAAGGTTTTAAAGTGATGAAAGGTCTATTATCATCGGCATATTACAGATGAGCCACGTACTGCTCGGGCCCGAAAAGGAATCAAATCACTATGCGCTGTAAAACGCTGACTGCTGCAGCAGCAGTACTATTGATGTTGACCGCAGGCTGTTCCACTCTGGAGCGAGTGGTTTACCGTCCTGACATCAACCAGGGGAACTATCTGACCGCTAACGACGTATCCAAAATACGTGTTGGCATGACGCAACAACAAGTTGCGTACGCATTGGGTACACCGCTGATGTCCGATCCATTTGGTACGAATACCTGGTTCTATGTCTTCCGCCAGCAACCAGGTCATGAAGGTGTAACGCAGCAAACGCTGACGCTGACCTTTAACAGTAGCGGTGTGTTGACCAATATTGATAACAAACCTGCGCTGAGTGGTAACTAATAATAAAGTTGCTCTCAAAGACGTTAAAAAAGGTGCTCAATGAGCACCTTTTTTCTGTCTGTTATTTATTCGCTGATTTTTCTGCTCGTTGCCTGCGAAGCTCTTTCGGATCGGCAATGAGAGGGCGATAAATCTCCACCCGATCGCCATCATGCACACTATCGCTTAGTTTTGCCGGACGGCTGTAAATGCCGACTTTGTTTTTAGTTAAATCGATATCGGTACGCAATTCCAGCAAGCCACTGGCGCGAATAGCTTCTTCAACCGTCGCGCCCTCCTGCAGCGTCACGCGCTGCAGGTACTGCTTCTCAGGTAGCGCATAAGCCACCTCAACGGCAATTTTACCTGGCACTGTAAACCTCTTTCGCACGAACCGTAAAAGCCTGGACCATATTAGACGCCAGCTCTTTAAACACGCGACCAAAGGCGAGTTCAATCAACTTATTGGTAAACTCAAAGTCGAGATGAAACTCGATACGACACGCCTCCTGGCTCAGCGGCGTAAACTTCCATCCACCAATCAATTTCTTGAACGGCCCATCCACCAGATTCATAAGAATACTTTGGTTACTGGTCAACTGGTTGCGGGTAGTAAACGTTTTGCTGATCCCAGCCTTAGAGACATCTACCGCCGCAGTCATCTGCCCAGGAGTGGACTCCAGAATCCGACTTCCGGTACAACCCGGCAAAAACTGAGGATAAGACTGAACGTCATTCACTAACTGATACATTTGCTCCGCGCTGTAGGGTACCAGTGCGGTCCGGCTAATCTGAGGCATAACAATTTCCATCAACAAAAATCCAACAAATAATATCATTTATCCTGCTGTAAAAAAAACGCTATCCCGGCGCTGGGTAACATCGGGTTCATGCTAAGATAGAGCCTTGTCCCCCGCAGGATTGATATGGGGTGTTTTCGATTTCAGATTACCGATGATTCACGACGCTTATGACGAAGAAAAAAGCACATAAACCTGGTTCAGCGACCATCGCGCTTAACAAGCGCGCCCGTCACGAATACTTTATCGAAGAAGAGTTCGAAGCGGGACTTGCCCTGCAAGGCTGGGAGGTTAAATCCCTGCGCGCAGGAAAAGCCAATATCAGCGACAGCTACGTCCTTCTGCGTGACGGAGAGGCATTTCTGTTTGGCGCTAACATCACGCCAATGGCCGTGGCCTCCACGCATGTGGTGTGCGATCCTACCCGTACCCGCAAGTTACTTCTCAACCAGCGCGAACTGGACTCATTGTACGGTCGCGTCAATCGAGAAGGCTATACCGTAGTGGCGCTCTCCCTGTACTGGAAAAATGCCTGGTGCAAAGTGAAAATCGGCGTCGCCAAAGGTAAAAAACAGCACGATAAACGTTCAGATATCAAAGAACGCGAATGGCAGGTGGATAAAGCACGTATCATGAAAAACGCCCACCGTTAAACCTGCACTCCAATTATTGACCAGTTCCTCACCGCGCCTCCCTCTCCGGCGGCGCGAATGAACATCTTATTGGCTATCACATCCGACACAAATGTTGCCATCCCATTGCTTAATCGAATAAAAATCAGGCTACATGGGTGCTAAATCTTTAACGATAACGCCATTGAGGCTGGTCATGGCGCTCATAAATCTGGTATACTTACCTTTACACATTGGGGCTGATTCTGGATTCGACGGGATTTGCGAAACCCAAGGTGCATGCCGAGGGGCGGTTGGCCTCGTAAAAAGCCGCAAAAAATAGTCGCAAACGACGAAAACTACGCTTTAGCAGCTTAATAACCTGCTTAGAGCCCTCTCTCCCTAGCCTCCGCTCTTAGGACGGGGATCAAGAGAGGTCAAACCCAAAAGAGATCGCGTGGAAGCCCTGCCTGGGGTTGAAGCGTTAAAACTTAATCAGGCTAGTTTGTTAGTGGCGTGTCCGTCCGCAGTTGGCAAGCGAATGTAAAGACTGACTAAGCATGTAGTACCGAGGATGTAGGAATTTCGGACGCGGGTTCAACTCCCGCCAGCTCCACCAATCATGATTGGACGGTGTAAGGACAACACCAACAAAAACAGGAAGTTAGCAGTCTCAGCAGGACACCGACCAGACGGTGAGGAGACAAAAAAGGATACGCAAAGGAGCCGCGGCTCCCGAGCGACGAAAAAACCCGCATATGCGGGTTTTTTCGTATCAACTTAAGCATTGGATTTTTCATCATGGATATCCTGACTTGG
Source organism: Escherichia sp. S10b (assembly GCF_028421345.1). Lineage (NCBI taxonomy): Bacteria > Pseudomonadati > Pseudomonadota > Gammaproteobacteria > Enterobacterales > Enterobacteriaceae > Escherichia > Escherichia sp. S10b. Next base: position 9,766 of record NZ_JAHZSO010000149.1, on the reverse strand, counting down.
CCCCTATCACAGACGGTAACTGACATATCCTCCCTAGCGGGTATTGTAGGTTTTGTTGTAACTGTAAAACTTTTTTTTACGACGCGTTCATTGAAGGCCACTCTCAGAAACAAGGTTCGAATACCTGAAATCCATAGCAATCTTCAAAAAAAAGCCTCATTGATAAATGATGCTATTGGAGACTGGGTTACTCAGAAAGAATTTATACGTAAGGAGTTTACTGAGTGTGCAGTGCTAACTGAAAGCCTTTTCAGCAGGCTTCCAACCAAGGAACGCTCAAAGATTGATATATTTTTTGATGAAGTCAAACCCAAAGGAATCTTTCGAAGAAAAGAAATCTCCATTAATATCAATGACCAAGACCAAGCCTGGAAGCTCTATGAGAAGTTGAGTATACTCAACTCAAGAGTTAACGAAATTGTGAAAGATATGCAACTGGACTAATTATGCATAACGATAAAACCACAAAGCTAATTGTTTCATTAAATAAGTTAACTGTCCAAAAAATGATAAATTGGATGGCAATTGATGCGCCTGAAAACCTTGTTAATGGTACACAGGATATAATTCAAGTTGTGTTTCATGCTAAATATAAGGAAAAGGATTTTGTTATATACAGCAGAAAATATCGCTACTATTTTGATGAACATGAATGGTCATGGGCGGAAGGCTTAGTATTAGCAATTGTAACGCCAAGTTATAAAACACTTTGGGAAACTTTTGAGCAAACACAAGCACTTAGAGACTTATTCAATTCTGTATCTAAACAGGCATCTGGGTTTAATGATATTGTAGAGGATCTGCTAAATATTTAACCTGATTAATTACACCATTATGGGGTGTCGGGGGTCGGAGGTTCAAATTCTCTCGTGGACCAAAAATCCCTTAAGAACCAGCCTATTATGGCTGTTGTTTTTATGATTGTTTTTTATGCGGAGAAATACCGGGGAATAATTGGGGTAAAACACCTTTAGGCTATTCACTTAGCCTACCACCATCAAAATCTTTCCGAATGTATCCATCTCTTTTTTCTTATGCAGCTAAAACGAAGTCTTGATACTGTTTATTTACACAGATAAGAATAATACTGTCTACAAACGCAGTACAAAAGAAATGTTATGCGTATTGAGATCTCCATAGCCAAAGACAAAATGACCAAATGCCAAACGGCGCTGTAGACGCATTAAAGGAAGAATTAACCCAATACATTGGCGAGCATTATGACGATGTGGAGATGATCGTAAAAGCCACCAGCAACGATGGTTTTTCTGTTAGGCGCACCGCCGATAAAGATTCAGCTAAAACTTTTGTTCAGGAAACTCTGAAAGATACTTGGGAGTCAGCTGACGAGTGATTTGTTCCCTAAATCTGTCAAGAGAGTAACACCCTTTAATATTATTGGTTTATATTTAATCTGGCGCAGTAACACGCCAGATACATACCTAACACGACCATAGTCGCCAAAATCAAATGCGGCTTATATCGCGATAAACTGACTTACCGGGAGAAAATAAGTAGATCAACATTAGCCACTCCAGCCTGAATATTATATCTTGATAGACAACAATAAAGACCCAAAGGTAGATTGATAATGATAACTGACATTCCAACAAAGACTGATTTTTATACAATGGCTGACCACATGGTAAATGAGGCTTGGGAAAAAATTGCCGATTTAGCTTATGATTACAGAGATATAAACCTTTGGAATAGTTATTGTAAAACGTCTGAATTCTATACAGAATCAGATATTAAAAATTTAGAGCATTATTGGTTATTTGCTAGACCAAAATTGATTACATCTTTTAATTTGATACTTCAATCTATTGAATTCAGACTAAAAGGACTTATCGTCGAAATATCACCTTATCTACTTATCACGAATGCAACTCGCAATACACCTAAACCTGATAGTGAAGGTAACATTTCATTTTCAGACTTCCACACATTAGACGCCCAAGATTTAATTAAAGTATATAATACTTTCGCCTCTAAATCACTGCCTGATGACTTTATTACTTGGTTTAATAGTATGCGCATTCTAAGAAATCGTTTTATGCATACGGTTGATAAAAAAACAGATATAATGCCAGAGCTAATTTTCACATCAGTTGTACGTGCTCACAACTATCTAAATACTGAATCAGCACACTGGATATGGCATAGGTATAAATATAAAGCAATACATTCCTCTGGCGGCATTAATATAGGATTAGATGAAGACGAGGATGAAGAATTTTCAGGTATTGTATGGGCTATGCTTCAAACTCATTATGAGTTCACTGCAGCCATTTCCGCATGTTCAAAGGAATCAGCAAAAAAATTCTTTGGCTACACTAAAAATGATTCAGGAGATACTAACTCAAAAGAAAGTTTCTATTGCAGAAAATGTGTTTCTGTTATGGAAAAAAGCTGGAACTTTGATAGTAAACATCTTGACTCTGCTTTAGAAACGGTTCAGTACAACCGAAGTAAGGGGGCTTACATCTGTGCATTTTGTTTAGATGAGCAGAAAACAAAACCCATAGATATATGGTAATAAAACAACAATTAATAACACCAGAAAACATTACAATATATTCGTTATAATACCAGTCAAACTGCTGACACGTTGTCGTATACAACATGTCAGCAAAACAAATAAATAATGACTATGATGTTACAGGAATTATCGGCCACTCAATATCAGGTGCAGTTGATGTATCAACACGGTTCAGCAACACCCGATACTTCTTCCATGCTTCCAGCAACGAGATTTCTTCCTCCGTTGCGATTTCCAGATCTACAGCATCCTGAAGTGGCGCAATATGCTCACTGGCTACCTGCATCAGGCTGTTTTTTGTTTCTTCTGCCTCCCGGATCCGGAACAGTTTTTCTGCTTCCGTATCCTTCACCCAGGCTGTGCCGTTCCACTTCTGATATTCCCCTCCCGGCGACAACCAGGTAACATTTTCCGGTAGCGGTCCGAGTTCAGAAATAAATAACGCGTCGCCGGAAGCCACGTCATAAACCGTTTTACCCCGATGATCTTCAACGAGATGCCACGATGCCTCATTACTGTTGAAAACGGCTACGAATCCTGCCGGAATATCTGGCAGTGCAATATCGGTACTGTTTGCAGGCAGACCTGTATGAGGTGGAATATATGCGTCACCTTCACCAATAAATTCATTAGTTCCGGCCAGCAGATTATAAATTTTTATGGTCCGTGGTTGTTCACTCATTCTGAATGCCATTATGCAAGCCTCACAATGTAGTTAAATGCGATGTTTTTGACGGTGTTTTCCGCGTTACCAGCAGCGTTAACGGTGATGGTGTGTCCATGTGAGCCAATCGCAACAGAGTGCGTATGAGCACCAATACCGACAGTATGCGCGTGTGCACCTGCAGATGCTGCTGTGCCGGACAGTGAGTGGCTATGATTACCATCTGTACTGGTATTAGCTAACCACCCCGTAGACATACCTACTGAGCCTTGTACCTATCTTTAAAAACACTGGGGTTAAATCGACGGCCATCTCTATGGCTGTGATTACCAGCTGCATTCGTGCTGCCACTTAAACTATGGGTATGCGCCCCGGTGTTATTCGTGGATTTAGTGCCGTAATCAAACGACGATGTGGTTTTCGTACCCAAATCCGTACTGGATGCGCTGGCGCTGTGGGTGTGCGATTTTATGCCGTCCTGTTCCTGAGACAATACGGCACGACCACTGGCGGGCTTGCCCTTAATCGTCCAGCCACGCATATCAGGGATCACGCCTGACGGATAAGCGGCTGCAAGTTTCGGGTAGGCAGATTTGTCAAAAGTCTGCCCCTGCATCAGGGCATAACCAGACGGAACGGTATCTGATGGCCACGGGATTGGTGCGCCGACTGGGTAGCTTTCTGGTGGAAGATTTTTCGAGGTATAAACTTCTGCCCAGTCTTCCTCAAAACCATAACCGTCTCTTGAAGAACGGTAGAACAGACCACCATTTCTGTAATGCGCCTTCATCTGCAAGGTCCGGCAACTTCCGACTCCGGTATAGAAGTTAACCAGAATATAGCTGTCGCCAGAGCGGGTGACCTTATAAGCGCCTGATTCGGCATTCCAGGGAACGCCCCCATCCGCATCGGCATATGTATCCGTTGCCCTTCTGGCAAAAGCAGCCACATGCGCGGCGGTTAAAGTGATATCAGTAGAACCATCAAATGGAACACCGGATATTTTTCTTGCAGTCTGAAGTTTTGTAGCAGTTGCAGCATTACCAGTGGTGTTCTGATTACCCGTAGTGTTTACACCTGGAAGGTTAATATTTGCAGAACCGTCGAAAACAACTCCACCGATAGATCTTGCCGTCTGCAATTTCGTGGCTGTACTTGCATTACCATTCAATGAACCAGTTAATCCACCTGTAACAGACAACGGACCTGAAACTGTTCCTCCGGTTGTTGGCAGTGCTCCAATATCTGATGGTGTAGGTTTCTGATGTGAGCTATACATCGTATAAACAACACCATAGGTAACGCTGGAAGGCTTACTCGCTGAATATGTTGGCGAGGTATAAACAGAAACTGACGCATTTGCAGTACAATCCCAATGGATATTTACACTCGTCGCATAATTGCCAATCTCAACGTAAATATCATATGTATCGCCGGATGTGTTGATCCAGGCGAAATTCGTTAATCCGACGGCTGTACGCTTCCACAAAGCCCCGGTAATTCCTTTGGGGTTTCCATTGCCTGCTCGTAGAACCAGTTCTGAAATGCCTGCCTGATGTGGGGAACCGACGTTGTAACCAGCGCCACCAATCAATGCGATGTAAACGATGGAACTCGCTTGTGGCATGGTAACCGTAGCCAGTTTGAACCACCCAGCCCCGCCAGAGAAAGACATCGTTACTGAATTTAAAGTACCAATATCTTTCGGCGTTAATGTTATATCCGCAGTCAATGCTTTTCCGTTAACTTTTCGGTTAGATGGCACCCTGCTATTCGCATTGTCATTGGCTGCTTTAACTGCTTTTGGCGTTGCGGCCAGCGATTCACTGGTGCTATCAACAGCACTGCTAAGTTTCACAACACCTTTAGTTGTAAGGCTTGCGTCTTCCATCGCAACTGCACCGGCAATCTCTTCAGCACGATCAGCAGCAGCTTCCGCACGGGTCGCAGCGGATTCAGCAGTAGTTTTGCTCTGAGATGCTGCCGTCGCACTGCCTGCCGCCTCTGTTGCTTTCGTGGATGCCGTCGTGGCGCTGCCCTTCGCTGCTGACGCCTGTCTGGTCGCCTCATCTTTTGAAGCAGACGCAGATGATGCCGATGACGCTGCCGAACTGGCGGACGATGCGGCTGCCGTTTTTGAGGATTCTGCACGGGTTTCCGACGCTTTCGCATTCGTTTCGGATGTCTTCGCTGCGGAAGCAGACCTCGCTGCTGCGCTGGCCTGTACAGCGGCTTCGCCAGCCTTCGTTGTGGCTGTTGAAGCGGACGATGCAGCACTTTCTGCCGATTTTCCGGCAGCGGTGGCACTGGCTGAGGCCTGCCCGGCACTTGTTGACGCGGCGCTGGCAGATGATGCAGCCGCTGTTTTTGAGTCTGCTGCTGCGGAGGCACTCTGTTCCGCTGCCGTTTCAGAAGACTTAGCGTTCGTCTCGGACGTTTTTGCCGCGTTCGCGGAATTGCCTGCCGCCGTTGCCGAGGAAGCGGAACTACTGGCGCTCGAGGCTGCGCTCGTTTCTGATGATTTTGCCGCCTCTTTTGAAGCCGACGCATCCCTGGCTGAGGAGGCAGCTTCTGACGCTTTCGTGGTCGCGGTGGATGCAGAAGTGGCGGCTGATTGTTGTGACGCTGCCGCATTCGTTTCTGACGTTTTTGCCGCACTGGCACTGGTAGCTGCCGCGCTTTTTGAGGACTCTGCAGCGGCAGCACTTTTTGATGCTTCAGTAGCCTTTGTTGATGCCGTTCCTGCGCTGGAAGTCGCTGACTGAGCCGACGACGCGGCCTGTCCGGCTGACGTGCTGGCTGCGTGTGCTGAGCCTGCAGCATCAGTCGCATGGGTTGCCGCCTCACGGGCTGATGTGCTGGCATCACTGGCTGACTTCTTCGCGGCTGCCGTGTTCTGTGCCACCACGGACGCGTTACGCGCCACCTCTTCCACCATCAGCTCAAAACGGCGCAGTGCCTCCGGACGGGCATCATCCTCCGTCATGGCACCGAGAAAATCATTCAGCGTACCGGGTCGGGAATCTTCATACACTGTGATGGTCCCGGCATGTGACGGCGGGAATCCTTCCACCAACAGAATAACGCTGTACTGACCGTACTCAACGTCCATACTGTAACGCCCGGCTTCATCCGGATTTTCAGATGCCAGCGTGTTCACCACCACCGTGGTACTGTTACGTTTTGCTTTCAGCTGGATTGTGCAGTTCTGTACCGGTTTTCCTGTGCCGTCTTTCAGTACACCTGAAATTTTTACTGCCATATTCACCCCACAAAAAAGCCCGCCTGAACCGGCGGGCTGTCATAACACTGTGTTACCTGGCTAATCAGAATTTATAACCAACAGCCACGATGAACCCGTCAGTGCGCCAGTCACCACTGCCGGAGCCTTCATAAGCGACATCAATGGCCACGGATTCGGTCGGGTTAAACTGCACGCCAGCTCCCCACGCCAGAGACGTGTTGCTGTGGCGACCGTCATCACTTCCGGTCAGCACATCGTGCTTTTTCCCCTTGTTGTCAGTTACGCGGAGATAATCCCCGGAGAAAGTCGACACACGGCTGTAAGCCATACCCGCCATCGCATACGCGCTGAACCATTCATTCACGCGCACAGACGGCCCCGCCATCACGCTGAACCAGCGATTACGCACGGAATCCTCATGCCAGCGGGTATCGCTGTAATGCGTTTTTTGCTCATCTTCAGCGTTGGCATAACTGAATGACGTAATCAGCCCCAGCGTGTCCGTAAACTCATAACGGTATTTCACGTTAATCCCGTTCAGATTATCGCTGCCGGAAGCGTTCGTACGGGCATGAAGATACCCTGCGCTCAGCGTGGCCTGCTGCTCAGACGCCCATGCAGGCGCACCGGATACGGCCAGACAGATGGCTGCGGACAAAATGGCTGCACAAACTTTACGCATAATTACCTCTCGCTTTTCTGCAATAAAAAAGGCGCCAGAAATGGCGCCCGCATATGGGTTATGAAAATTCAGCTAATCGTGATACCTGCTGTGGATTTCTTCATCACCACAACCAGCAAATCACTGATACTGGCTGTGGGATACCAGTCATTTACCAGCCACGCTGATACCGAAAACTCCAGCGTCATGTGACCGCGACCAGCAGGCATATCAATAACACCTGTATAAACCAGCGTATTATCCAGCGCGGTACGGTTATAAATTTCAGCACCGTTTTTCTTCACTATCAGGCGGCATGACGAATAAATATCGTTATTCTCCCGCTCATGTTTAGCGCCACGAAACGCCACCGCGGGAATAACAATCTGCCGGTCAAACGGCTGATCGTCATAAATCCTGACGGTAATGGTCCCTGATGGCCACCGCTCCGGTGCCCGGGAGTCCCGCGGGAAAGCCTTACCCACTGTTTTGACAATATCGCCTTCAATCTGGTTGGCTGACAGTTTCCCTTTAATCTGACAGTTCTCATTTATCGTGACATTGTTGAGCGTCCCGGAGTTCGCATTCACGTTACCGCTGATATCGGCATTTTTCGCCGTCAGCCGCCCGTCCGGTGTCAGGGAAAATGCCGGAGGATTACCGCCGCTGGTAATGGTGGGAGCCGTCAGATATTTCAGGAACACTTCGTTCATGAATATCTGATCGCCCTGACCAACAAACATCGGCTTTGTGTTGCCATTCGCAGGATTAATCATCGCAATCCTGTCTGCCGCCAGCAGCACCTGACTCTGCATTCCTGCTGGCGTATTCTCAATACCGGCACCGATACCCGCGATATAAAGGCGTCCGTCCTGCATCTGCTGCAGCTTCACAGCCCACATGCTGTTCAGGTTATTATTTGTATCAACCTGAACTTTCTGTATCTGCTGGATTGCCGCACTCTGGTCTTCCAGTTTCTTATTGACGGTCTGTGTGATTTCATTGCTGACATCCGTAATGGATGTCCTGATTTCAGCCAGGTCAGGCGCAAGCTGACCGTTATCAATCTGCGTCCACAGCTCCTGAGCCAGATGGGTTTTCCCTATCTCGCCTTTGAAAAAATCCAGATAGCCGGATGCGTCATCACTCGGCTGACCAACAGCCTCCACGAATGCCGATTTGCCAACGGTGTTCACACTGCGAACGTAAAAATAATAATTATGGCCCGGCCTGATATTGATACTGGCGGCTATCCAGTACAACGCCGTACCAAGATAGCGTGCTGTGGTTTCAACCTGCCTGATATCCGCAATCCGCTTTTCCGAGAACCAGAACTCAAACTGTACCGTCGGATCATAAACCGCAAGATGCGGCGTGGCGGTTATCTGAAAATAGCCCGGCGTCAGCTCAATCCGAGACGGCGCTGCCGGTGCGGCAATCCGGAACGATACCGATGCCGGATCGCCCTGCTGTCCCCACGCATTTACCGCCCGGACTGTCAGCCTGTAATTCCCCAGCGCCAGTTGCGTGAAGCGGTATGTGGTTTCCGTCGTCCGGGCCGTGCTGACCAGCCGCTCACTGCCGTCATCCGCTGCCACGGTCAGGCGAAGCAGGAAGCTCACGCCCTTCACCACCTTCGGCGTGTCCCAGCGGGCCAGCACCTGGTATTCCCCGCTGTCTGCGGTGACTTCTGCGGTCAGATGCTGCACTGCTGGCGGCGTGACACCATTCACCGTGCCGCTCTGGTCGCCGTCAAAGTGCGCCCCGTTATCCACGATGGCCTCTTTTTCCGGTACATGCTGCACGGCGGTGATGGCATACGTGCCGTCATCGTTCTCACGGATACTCACGCAGCGGAACAGGCGCTGGCGCAGCGTCGGCAGCTTCAGCCCCCATACGCTGTATCCGGCAACGCCGTCAGGAACACGGCTCACTTTTACCTTCACGCCGTCGGTGACGGACTGGACCTCCACGCTGACCGGATTGCCACTTCCGTCAACCAGGCTTATCAGCGTGGTACCGGAGGATGGCAGCGTGATTTCACGGTCGAGCGTCAGCGTCCGGGTCTGGCTGTTCACCGCCAGCACGCGCCCGCCGGTGCTGATACCGGCATAGTCATCATCGCAGATTTCAATAACATCACCCGGCACATGGCGAAGCCCTTCGGCACCCACGCTGAAATCCACGGTCTGCGTTTCCAGCAGCTCCGTTTTAATCAGCCACAGCCCGGCGCGGTGTGCCTGCCCCCGGCTGGTACAGCCAAAGGCATCCATCTTCGTGACGTTACGACCGTAACGGGCAATGGCCTGCGTATCCTCCACAAGCTCTGTCGCCGTCTCCCAGCCGTTGTTCGGGTCAATCCAGTTCACCTCAACGGCATTATGGCGGTCTTTCAGGGCGCTGAAGCTGTAGCGGAACGGCGCGCCATCATCCGGCATCACCACATTACTGCGGTTATAGGTCCACGCCTTATCCGACGGTCGGTCCTGCACGAACGTCAGCGTCTGCCCGTTCCATACCGGCATACAGCGCATCGCCGAGCAGAAATCACTGAGCACATCCCACGCCTTACGCTGTGTGGTCAGGTACGCATTACAGGTGATGCGCGGCTCCGTGCCGCCAAAACCGTCCGGCACCGACTGATCGCAATGCTGG
>NZ_JAHZSO010000148.1:0-559 GCF_028421345.1 Escherichia sp. S10b | reverse complement strand
CAGCGATGCAGAACGGTCTTCTGCCCGTATGCAGCGTTTTATGGAGCGTCAGACTCAGGCCGCCCGGCAGACAACGCAGGCGGCGTCTTCGGCTGCAACAGCCGCATCCGTCCATGCGCAGACGGTGGAGAAGAACGCACAGGCTCATGAACGCATGGCCCGCGAGGTGGAGAAAACCCGCCAGCGTATGGAGGCACTGAGCCAGAAAATGCGCGATGAACAGGCGCAGGCCATGGCTCTGGCGGAGGCTCAGGATAAAGCGGCTGCTGCGTTTTATCGTCAGATTGACAGTGTGAAACAGGCCAGTGCGGGGCTGCAGGAATTACAGCGTATTCAGCAGCAGATCCGACAGGCCAGAAACAGTGGCGGGATTGGTCAGCAGGATTATCTGGCGCTGATTTCTGAGGTTACGGCGAAAACCCGTGTTCTTACACAGGCTGAGGAAGAGGCTACCCGACAGAAAGTGGCGTTTATCCGTCAGCTTAAAGAGCAGGCAACCCGCCAGAATCTTTCTTCTTCTGAGTTGCTTCGTGCCAGGGCTGCCCAGCTGGGGGTAAGC
>NZ_JAHZSO010000147.1:0-892 GCF_028421345.1 Escherichia sp. S10b | reverse complement strand
TCCCAACGGCACTGTTGATGTTTTCCGTGGCTGGCTGAGCTCACTGGGTAAAACCATTGCCTCAAAAGACGTGATGACCCGCACAGTGAAAATCAGCGGTGTGGGGCGTCCGTATCTGGCAGAGGAAGGCACTGAAACAGTGAGCGTTACCGGGCTGACGGTGGCACCGGCATCTGCCAGTGTAAAAGTGGGAGCAACCACCACGCTGACCTTTACAGTAAAACCTGACGGAGCCAGTGACAAAGCGATCAGTGTGCATTCGACAGATCCACAGACTGCCACGGTGACCCTGAACGGGCTTGTGGCCACGGTGAAAGGCGTGAAGCAGGGCAGTGTCAGCATTGTGGGCATGACTTCTGACGGCGATTTTGTGGCAGTGGCTGCGGTGGCTGTCAGCGCCGCAGGTTAACAGGACGATACTCATCATTTGCCCCGGTTATCCGGGGCTTTTTTGCAGGTGGAGAACATGATGTTTCTGAAACAGGGCACGTTTAATTATGAAAAGCAGTCCGTGGTGCTCAGTGAGCTGTCCGGGCTGCAGAGAATTGAATATCTGGCGTTTGTTCAGCAGCGAACGGCAAAGTTTGATGCCGAAGAGGGAGAACTGCCGGAGGCTGAACGACAGATTGCTTTTCTGCGGATGGGGATGGATATCAATGCCTGGCTGGTTTCCCGCTCACTGTGGAATGCGGAACAGTCTCAGGATGTTGAGACGCTTTGCGCATCCGTTATTACAACATGGTCGTATGATGCCCTGGGAGCGGGGGCGGAGATGGTTCTGTCGCTGAGCGGTATGGGAGCCATTGAGAATGCCGGGGATTTGGAGCATGAGGTGCTGACGCCGGAAAAGTCCTGACGCGGGAAATGCAGTTTGTCATGCGGCTTGCCCGGG
>NZ_JAHZSO010000146.1:0-746 GCF_028421345.1 Escherichia sp. S10b | reverse complement strand
GGCCCTGACGTTCCTGTCAGAGCTGGGACTGATTACCTACCAGACGGAATATGACCCGCTTATCGGGTGCTACATTCCGACCGATATCACGTTCACATCTGCACTGTTTGCTGCCCTCGATGTATCAGAGGAGGCAGTGGCCGCCGCGCGCCGCAGCCGTGTGGTATGGGAAAACAAACAACGCAAAAAGCAGGGGCTGGATACCCTGGGCATGGATGAACTGATAGCGAAAGCCTGGCGTTTTGTTCGTGAGCGTTTTCGCAGTTATCAGACAGAGCTTAAGTCCCGGGGAATAAAGCGTGCCCGTGCGCGTCGTGATGCGGACAGGGAACGTCAGGATATTGTCACCCTGGTGAAACGGCAGCTGACGCGCGAAATCGCGGAAGGGCGCTTCACTGCCAATCGTGAGGCGGTAAAACGCGAAGTTGAGCGTCGTGTGAAGGAGCGCATGATTCTGTCACGTAACCGTAATTACAGCCGGCTGGCCACAGCTTCCCCCTGAAAGTGACCTCCTCTGAATAATCCGGCCTGCGCCGGAGGCTTCCGCACGTCTGAAGCCCGACAGCGCACAAAAAATCAGCACCACATACAAAAAACAACCTCATCATCCAGCTTCTGGTGCATCCGGCCCCCCCTGTTTTCGATACAAAACACGCCTCACAGACGGGGAATTTTGCTTATCCACATTTAACTGCAAGGGACTTCCCCATAAGGTTACAACCGTTCATGTCATAAAGCGCCAGCCG
>NZ_JAHZSO010000145.1:0-874 GCF_028421345.1 Escherichia sp. S10b | reverse complement strand
CTGCGAAAAGGCAGCTGAATCTCTTCATCATGCAGAACGGAATTGCACACAACGGACTGATACTTCTCTGGCGGATGAGAGAGGGGAAGCATTTATGTCCGGGAAAAACCACTTTATCTGACCATGCTGTTTTGTACCTGCCGGTATCCACATTTGTGGGTACCGGCTTTTTTATTCACCCTCTGTAAGGAAAAGCTGATGAAACGACATCTGAACACCAGCTACAGGCTGGTATGGAATCACATTACGGGCACCCTGGTGGTGGCTTCCGAACTGGCGCGCTCACGGGGAAAACGCACCGGTGTGGCGGTTGCGCTGTCTCTTGCTGCTGTCACGTCAGTCCCGGTACTGGCTGCTGACACGGTCGTACAGGCGGGAGAAACCGTGAGCGGCGGAACACTGACAAATCATGACAACCAGATTGTCTTCGGTACGGCCAACGGAATGACCATCAGTACCGGTCTGGAGTATGGGCCGGATAACGAGGCCAATACCGGCGGACAATGGATACAAAATGGCGGTATCGCCAACAACACTACTGTCACCGGTGGTGGTCTTCAGAGAGTGAATGCCGGAGGAAGCGTTTCAGACACGGTTATCAGTGCCGGAGGCGGACAGAGCCTTCAGGGGCAGGCAGTGAACACCACTCTGAACGGCGGTGAGCAGTGGGTACATGAAGGCGGGATTGCAACGGTTACCGTCATTAATGAGAAGGGCTGGCAGGCCGTCAAATCCGGCGCAGTGGCAACCGACACGGTTGTGAATACCGGCGCAGAAGGGGGACCGGATGCAGAAAATGGTGATACCGGGCAGTTTGTTCGCGGAAATGCCGTACGTACCACCATCAATAAAAATGGTCGTCAGATTGTGGCTG
>NZ_JAHZSO010000144.1:0-1656 GCF_028421345.1 Escherichia sp. S10b | reverse complement strand
GGAATACACCGCGGTATACAGTGAAGAACGGTCAAGATCGCGGGGTAGCCTGATAACACCGGATGCCACAGCCTGTTTCAGCCAGGCACGATACATCGGGCGGGTGACGGCACCAATAAACCAGTCCTGCAGGATCAGGTAGCCATCAGTGGATTCAACCAGCTCCTGACGCTGGGCGCTGTAAGTGCCGTTATAGTTGCGCGCAGTACTGGAAAAACTCAGACGACTGCCAGCCGCCACTGCACGCAACTGACCATTACGAAAAGTTTCAAGATTAGGATTGGGGCGATCCGACTTCACCATTCCGATTTCTTCGCCGGGTTTCAGATCGTCGTAAATAATGCCTGGCTGAATGGTAAGCTCGCGTTCCTTATCCTTGCTGCCATTACCATCCGGTTCATAGCTCTGCCCGTCGCCTTTGCGGATGTACATCCCCAGAGCAGCGGCGATCCTTGCTGCAGTCAGCTCAGAATCTTCATACTCTTTCAGGGCACTGAGGCGGATCAACACACCGGACAACAAAGACGTCCCGCGCATCTGGTGCAGACGGCGAACAAATTTAAGATGCAGCATTCGCTCTGCATCCACTTCTTTGGTTTCCATCTGCCGTCCGGATACGGGACGGCTTTTATACACCAGATATTTTTCGGGACGCCCCCAGTCATCAACAAACACGCCCTGATTCAGCCTGTTGCTCTCATCACTGGTCATGGGAATAAAGTCCGGCTCGAGCGCCTCCAGCCAGAAATGAACACCGGCAGAAGGCGTCAGGCTGTTTATGCGCCCGGAAACCATCTGGGCAAACACCTCACCATCGCGCAGCCAGGTACGCAGCATCAGACGTTCCAGCATCGGACGGGTAAACTGCCCGGTGACTTCCGGGCTGACAGACCATTCACTCCATCGGGTGCGAATCTCCGCTGCCAGATCACGGGCAATGGCCCCATTGCGTAATACCGGATGTGGCTCGACAATAATCCCGTTTTTCCCCACCACCCGTTCTTCCAGCTTGTCAAATACACCAATAACCAGATCGTGGTTGTTATCAAGGTAACGGGCCTGCTCACGTAACGACACGGCCCCGTACTGGCTTAACTGGTCGGCAGTTCGGTTTTCCCGCCGGGCTTTGTGTGTCCGCGTCGTTTTTACGGCCTCATAAGCCTGGATCACCACACGGGAACGCAGCCTTGCCGCTTTCCATCCTGGTGAAAAAACGCCAATCACATCATCAAGAATTGCCATCAGAACCTCGCCAGCCGGTACCCGGGATGCCCCCGTCGTCGTGTAATCAGAGCCGCAAGGCGGCGCTCCCACTCCTGCCGTCCCTGCCGGATCTCAGATAAGTTTTCCATGGTCATCTGCTGACCATTAAAGGTGACGGATTTTCCGTCCAGCACCGCCATTTCAGCTTCCGTATAACGCTGAATCATGGCTTCGATATCATTCTGGTTCATAACCATCCTCCGGAAGTCAGCCAGGGGTTAACATCGTCAGTTACTGTTTTCTTCCGTTTTTGTTTTTTAACAGGCGTGGATACCGGTTCCGGTGAGGGTGACGGTTCGATACTGTCCGGGACACACTCCAGCCAGGTTTCCCGGCTCGCCCACTCCGGTGCATCCGGCCAGCGGATCTTTTCGTATCCATGCAGAATGACCA
>NZ_JAHZSO010000143.1:0-1656 GCF_028421345.1 Escherichia sp. S10b | reverse complement strand
GGAATACACCGCGGTATACAGTGAAGAACGGTCAAGATCGCGGGGTAGCCTGATAACACCGGATGCCACAGCCTGTTTCAGCCATGCACGATACATCGGGCGGGTGACGGCACCAATAAACCAGTCCTGCAGGATCAGGTAGCCATCAGTAGATTCAACCAGCTCCTGACGCTGGGCGCTGTAAGTGCCGTTATAGTTGCGCGCTGTACTGGAAAAACTCAGACGACTGCCCGCCGCCACGGCACGCAACTGACCATTACGAAAAGTTTCAAGGTTAGGATTGGGGCGATCCGACTTCACCATTCCGATTTCTTCGCCGGGTTTCAGATCGTCGTAAATAATGCCTGGCTGAATGGTAAGCTCGCGTTCCTTATCCTTGCTGCCATTACCATCCGGTTCATAGCTCTGCCCGTCGCCTTTGCGGATGTACATCCCCAGAGCAGCGGCGATCCTTGCTGCAGTCAGCTCATAATCTTCATAATCTTTCAGGGCACTGAGGCGGATCAGCACACCGGACAACAAAGACGTCCCGCGCATCTGGTGCAGACGGCGAACAAATTTAAGATGCAGCATTCGCTCTGCATCCACTTCTTTGGTTTCCATCTGCCGTCCGGATACGGGACGGCTTTTATACACCAGATATTTTTCGGGACGCCCCCAGTCATCAACAAACACGCCCTGATTCAGCCTGTTGCTCTCATCACTGGTCATGGGAATAAAGTCTGGCTCGAGCGCCTCCAGCCAGAAATGAACACCGGCAGAAGGCGTCAGGCTGTTTATGCGCCCGGAAACCATCTGGACAAACACCTCACCATCGCGCAGCCAGGTACGCAGCATCAGACGTTCCAGCATCGGACGGGTAAACTGCCCGGTGACTTCCGGGCTGACAGACCATTCACTCCATCGGGTGCGAATCTCCGCTGCCAGATCACGGGCAATGGCCCCATTGCGTAATACCGGATGTGGCTCGACAATAATCCCGTTTTTCCCCACCACCCGTTCTTCCAGCTTGTCAAATACACCAATAACCAGATCGTGGTTGTTATCAAGGTAACGGGCCTGCTCACGTAACGACACGGCCCCGTACTGGCTTAGCTGGTCGGCAGTTCGGTTCTCCCGTCGGGCTTTGTGTGTCCGCGTCGTTTTTACGGCTTCATAAGCCTGGATCACCGCACGGGAACGCAGCCTTGCCGCTTTCCATCCAGGTGAAAAAACGCCAATCACATCATCAAGAATTGCCATCAGAACCTCGCCAGCCGGTACCCGGGATGCCCCAGTCGTCGTGTAATCAGAGCCGCAAGGCGGCGCTCCCACTCCTGCCGTCCCTGCCGGATCTCAGATAAGTTTTCCATGGTCATCTGCTGACCATTAAAGGTGACGGATTTTCCGTCCAGCACCGCCATTTCAGCTTCCGTATAACGCTGAATCATGGCTTCGATATCATTCTGGTTCATAACCATCCTCCGGAAGTCAGCCAGGGGTTAACATCGTCAGTTACTGTTTTCTTCCGTTTTTGTTTTTTAACAGGCGTGGATACCGGTTCCGGTGAGGATGACGGTTCGGTACTGTCCTGGACACACTCCAGCCAGGTTTCCCGGCTCGCCCACTCCGGTGCATCCGGCCAGCGGATCTTTTCGTATCCATGCAGAATGACCA
>NZ_JAHZSO010000142.1:0-45110 GCF_028421345.1 Escherichia sp. S10b | reverse complement strand
TATTAATATTTTGACGAATGATAAGGTATTCAAGGCAGGGTTAAGACGTAAGATGCGAAAAGCAGCCATGGACAGAAACTATCTCGCGTCAGTCCTTGCGGGGAGCGGGCTTTCGTAATCTTGCCCTGCCTGCTCACCTCCTCCAGGCACTTCCACTACATTATGACCTGCTCGGTGCCACCGCTCCTTTTCACTATGACGTTAACCTCCCCTCCTTGACACCATGCTTTTGTCTACATTCTACGCAAACGGCAACTTTTATAACCAGTGTAAAAATAACGTGCCGCAATAGTCATACCTATTAATGGTAAAAAGCTGTCACAATTCATAAAAAACCTTAATATACGCCACCCTAAACATAACCAGCGTTAATGTAAGGTTTTTGTGTGGACTGGCTTCTTGATGTTTTTGCAACCTGGCTCTACGGCTTAAAAGTAATCGCGATAACGTTAGCGGTCATCATGTTCATCAGCGGGCTGGACGATTTTTTTATTGATGTCGTCTACTGGGTACGCCGCATTAAACGCAAGTTGAGTGTTTATCGCCGCTACCCGCGAATGAGTTACCGCGAACTGTATAAACCAGATGAAAAACCGTTAGCGATTATGGTTCCGGCGTGGAATGAAACGGGCGTCATCGGCAATATGGCCGAGCTGGCGGCGACCACGCTCGACTACGAAAACTATCATATCTTTGTTGGCACCTACCCCAACGACCCCGATACTCAACGTGATGTTGACGAAGTGTGCGCTCGCTTTCCGAACGTGCATAAGGTAGTCTGCGCGCGTCCTGGTCCCACCAGCAAAGCCGACTGTCTGAACAACGTGCTGGACGCCATCACCCAGTTTGAACGTAGCGCCAATTTCGCTTTTGCTGGTTTTATTCTGCATGACGCCGAAGATGTGATTTCACCGATGGAATTGCGTCTGTTCAACTATCTGGTCGAGCGTAAAGATCTGATTCAGATCCCGGTGTATCCGTTCGAACGCGAATGGACGCACTTCACCAGCATGACTTACATTGATGAGTTTTCAGAGCTGCATGGCAAAGATGTTCCGGTGCGTGAAGCCCTCGCCGGACAAGTGCCCAGCGCAGGCGTCGGCACCTGTTTCAGCCGCCGCGCCGTGACCGCTCTGTTAGCTGACGGTGACGGTATTGCTTTCGACGTGCAGAGTCTGACTGAAGATTACGACATTGGTTTCCGCCTGAAAGAGAAAGGTATGACGGAAATTTTTGTCCGTTTTCCGGTGGTGGACGAAGCCAAAGAACGCGAGCAGCGTAAATTTTTACAGCACGCACGGACGTCAAACATGATCTGCGTGCGCGAATATTTCCCCGATACCTTTTCGACTGCAGTTCGACAAAAATCTCGCTGGATCATCGGCATTGTTTTCCAGGGCTTTAAAACCCACAAATGGACCTCCAGCCTGACGCTGAACTACTTTCTCTGGCGCGACCGCAAAGGGGCAATCAGTAACTTTGTCAGCTTCCTCGCGATGCTGGTGATGCTCCAGCTTTTGCTGTTGCTGGCGTATGAAAGTTTGTGGCCCAATGCCTGGCATTTCCTTTCTATTTTTAGCGGCAGCGCATGGTTAATGACCCTGCTGTGGCTAAACTTTGGCTTGATGGTTAACCGCATCGTGCAGCGGGTGATTTTCGTCACTGGCTACTACGGTCTGACGCAGGGGCTGCTATCTGTCCTGCGTCTTTTCTGGGGCAACCTGATTAACTTCATGGCCAACTGGCGCGCGCTAAAACAGGTACTTCAACACGGCGATCCACGTCGCGTCGCGTGGGATAAAACAACGCATGACTTCCCCAGCGTGACTGGCGATACCCGCTCGTTGCGCCCGTTAGGCCAAATTCTGCTGGAAAATCAGGTCATCACTGAAGAACAACTCGATACAGCACTGCGTAATCGCGTCGAAGGTCTACGCCTGGGCGGTTCAATGCTGATGCAGGGGCTGATTAGCGCCGAGCAGCTGGCACAGGCGCTGGCAGAGCAAAACGGCGTGGCGTGGGAATCCATCGATGCCTGGCAGATCCCGTCCTCGCTGATTGCCGAAATGCCAGCCTCCGTAGCGCTGCATTATGCAGTACTGCCGCTGCGTCTGGAAAATGATGAGTTAATTGTCGGCAGTGAAGATGGTATTGACCCGGTTTCGCTGGCGGCCCTGACGCGTAAAGTCGGACGCAAAGTGCGTTACGTCATTGTTCTGCGGGGACAAATTGTCACGGGGTTACGTCACTGGTATGCACGCCGACGCGATCACGATCCGCGGGCAATGTTGTACAATGCGGTTCAGCATCAGTGGCTCACGGAACAGCAGACCGGTGAAATCTGGCGGCAATATGTGCCGCATCAGTTCCTGTTCGCCGAAATACTGACCACGCTCGGTCATATTAATCGTTCAGCAATTAACGTGTTGTTATTGCGCCATGAACGCAGTTCTCTGCCGCTCGGCAAGTTTTTGGTCACCGAAGGCGTTATCAGCCAGGAAACGTTGGATCGCGTCCTGACAATTCAACGCGAATTACAAGTTTCGATGCAATCACTATTACTCAAAGCAGGTTTAAACACAGAACAGGTTGCGCAACTGGAGTCCGAAAATGAAGGAGAATAACCTTAATCGCGTCATCGGATGGTCTGGTTTACTGCTGACGTCTTTATTGAGTACCAGCGCACTCGCAGACAATATCGGCACCAGCGCAGAAGAGCTGGGGCTGAGCGATTATCGCCATTTTGTTATTTATCCCCGTCTCGATAAGGCGCTGAAGGCACAGAAAAATAACGACGAAGCAACCGCCATCCGCGAATTTGAATATATACACCAGCAGGTGCCGGATAATATTCCGCTGACTTTATACCTTGCGGAAGCCTATCGCCATTTTGGTCATGATGACCGGGCGCGGCTGTTGCTTGAGGATCAACTGAAACGTCACCCAGGAGATGCCCGACTTGAGCGCAGTCTGGCGGCTATTCCGGTTGAAGTGAAAAGCGTTACGACTGTTGAAGAACTGCTTGCCCAGCAAAAAGCGTGCGACGCTGCGCCGACCCTGCGTTGTCGCAGTGAAGTCGGGCAGAATGCCCTGCGGCTGGCACAATTACCTGTCGCCAGAGCGCAACTGAACGATGCGACGTTTGCTGCATCGCCAGAAGGAAAAACGCTGCGAACCGATCTGCTGCAACGGGCAATCTACCTGAAACAATGGTCCCAGGCAGATACGCTATACAATGAAGCACGCCAGCAGAACACATTAAGCGCGGCAGAACGCCGTCAGTGGTTTGACGTGCTTCTTGCCGGGCAGCTGGACGATCGGATCCTGGCACTGCAATCACAGGGGATCTTCACCGATCCTCAGTCATATATTACTTACGCGACCGCGCTGGCTTATCGTGGCGAAAAAGCACGCCTCCAGCATTATCTCAATGAAAATAAGCCGCTGTTTACCACGGACGCACAAGAGAAAAGTTGGCTCTATCTGTTATCTAAATACAGCGCCAACCCCGTTCAGGCATTGGCGAATTATACGGTGCAGTTTGCCGATAACCGCCAGTATGTTGTTGGCGCGACGCTACCGGTGCTGTTAAAAGAAGGTCAGTACGACGCAGCGCAAAAACTGCTCGCCACCCTCCCCGCCAATGAAATGCTTGAGGAGCGTTATGCTGTCAGCGTGGCGACCCGTAACAAGGCTGAATCTCTGCGTCTGGCACGATTGCTGTATCAGCAAGAACCGGCAAATCTTACCCGCCTGGATCAACTGACCTGGCAACTGATGCAGAACGAGCAGTCACGCGAAGCTGCCGATTTATTGCTGCAACGCTATCCTTTCCAGGGCGATGCGCGTGTCAGCCAGACTTTAATGGCGCGACTGGCGTCTCTGCTGGAAAGTCATCCTTACCTGGCAACGCCGGCGAAGGTGGCGATTTTATCGAAACCCTTACCGCTGGCGGAGCAACGTCAGTGGCAAAGTCAGTTGCCGGGTATTGCAGATAATTGCCCGGCAATAGTTCGCTTGCTGGGCGATATGTCGCCTTCCTACGATGCTGCCGCCTGGAACCGTCTGGCAAAGTGTTATCGGGACACGCTACCCGGTGTGGCGCTGTATGCATGGCTTCAGGCCGAACAACGACAACCGAACGCCTGGCAACATCGTGCGGTAGCCTATCAGGCGTATCAGGTTGAGGACTACGCCACCGCACTGGCGGCCTGGCAGAAAATCAGTCTTCACGACATGAGCAATGAGGATCTGCTTGCTGCTGCCAATACCGCCCAGGCGGCAGGAAATGGTGCAGCTCGCGATCGCTGGCTACAACAGGCAGAACAACGTGGACTGGGAAACAATGCCCTCTACTGGTGGCTGCATGCGCAACGTTACATTCCTGGTCAGCCGGAACTCGCACTGAGCGATCTCACGCGCTCAATCAATATTGCGCCTTCTGCCAACGCTTACGTTGCGCGGGCGACAATTTATCGCCAACGTCATAATGTCCCGGCGGCGGTGAGTGATTTGCGCGCCGCGCTGGAACTGGAACCGAATAATAGCAACATCCAGGCAGCGCTTGGTTACGCCTTGTGGGATAGCGGTGATATCGCACAGTCGCGGGAAATGCTCGAACAGGCGCATAAAGGGCTTCCGGACGATCCGGCACTGATCCGACAACTGGCCTACGTGAACCAGCGTCTGGATGACATGCCTGCGACGCAGCACTACGCCCGGCTGGTGATTGATGACATTGATAATCAGGCGCTGATAACCCCACTGACCCCAGAGCAAAATCAGCAACGCTTCAATTTCCGCCGTTTGCATGAGGAGGTCGGTCGCCGCTGGACGTTCAGTTTCGATTCTTCTATCGGCTTGCGTTCCGGGGCAATGAGCACCGCTAACAATAATGTCGGCGGCGCAGCGCCAGGGAAAAGCTATCGTAGCTACGGGCAACTGGAAGCCGAGTACCGCATCGGACGCAATATGCTGCTGGAAGGCGACCTGCTCTCAGTTTATAGCCGCGTCTTTGCCGATACCGGAGAAAACGGGGTGATGATGCCGGTGAAAAATCCGATGTCCGGCACCGGTCTGCGCTGGAAGCCGCTGCGCGATCAGATCTTTTTCCTCGCCGTCGAACAGCAGTTGCCGCTGAACGGGCAAAATGGCGCATCCGATACCATGCTGCGCGCCAGCGCCTCATTCTTTAATGGCGGCAAATACAGCGACGAATGGCACCCGAACGGTTCAGGCTGGTTTGCCCAAAACCTGTACCTCGATGCGGCGCAATATATCCGCCAGGATATTCAGGCGTGGACGGCAGATTATCGCGTCAGCTGGCATCAGAAGGTAGCTAACGGACAGACTATTGAGCCTTACGCTCACGTTCAGGACAACGGCTATCGTGATAAAGGCACTCAGGGCGCGCAGCTTGGCGGAGTCGGGGTCCGCTGGAATATCTGGACCGGCGAGACGCACTACGACGCCTGGCCGCACAAAGTCAGTCTCGGCGTCGAGTATCAACATACCTTTAAGGCGATTAATCAACGTAACGGAGAGCGCAACAACGCGTTTCTCACCATTGGAGTGCACTGGTAAATGCGTAAGTTCATTTTCGTATTGCTGACACTGCTTTTGGTCAGCCCTTTTTCCTTTGCGATGAAAGGTATTATCTGGCAACCACAAAACCGAGATAGTCAGGTTACCGATACCCAGTGGCAGGGGCTGATGAGTCAGTTACGTTTGCAAGGCTTCGATACCCTGGTTTTGCAATGGACCCGTTACGGCGATGCATTTACCCAGCCAGAACAGCGCACGTTATTGTTTAAGCGTGCCGCAGCTGCGCAACAGGCTGGCCTGAAGCTGATTGTCGGGCTGAACGCCGATCCGGAATTTTTTATGCACCAGAAACAGTCGTCCGCAGCGCTGGAAAGCTATCTTAATCGCCTGCTGGCTGCCGATCTCCAGCAAGCCAGATTATGGAGCGCCGCGCCTGGCATAACGCCGGATGGCTGGTACATCAGCGCGGAAATTGACGACCTGAACTGGCGCAGCGAAGCTGCCCATCAGCCTTTGCTAACATGGTTAAACAACGCGCAGCGGCTGATTAGCGATGTTTCAGCAAAACCGGTTTATATCAGTAGTTTTTTCGCCGGAAACATGTCGCCCGATGGCTATCGCCAACTGCTGGAACACGTTAAAGCAACCGGCGTTAATGTTTGGGTACAGGATGGCAGCGGCGTGGATAAACTGACCGCTGAACAGCGTGAACGTTATCTACAAGCCAGCGCCGATTGCCAAAGTTCCGCCCCAGCAAGCGGCATTGTTTATGAACTTTTTGTCGCCGGCAAAGGCAAAACCTTTACAGCGAAACCGAAACCGGACGCAGAAATTGCCTCGCTGTTAGCGAAACGTTCCTCTTGCGGTAAAGACACTCTCTATTTCTCTCTGCGCTATTTGCCCGTCGCGCACGGCATTCTCGAGTATTAAATCTCCTCCAGGTAAGTCGGGTACGACCTGGCTTACCTCTTTCGCTCTCGTCAGAATTCCATCAAGATTAATTGCTAAAAAGCGTGCTAAAGAAAGAAGATCGTTATCGGCGAACGGGC
Organism: Escherichia sp. S10b; assembly: GCF_028421345.1. Taxonomy (NCBI): domain Bacteria; kingdom Pseudomonadati; phylum Pseudomonadota; class Gammaproteobacteria; order Enterobacterales; family Enterobacteriaceae; genus Escherichia; species Escherichia sp. S10b. The sequence continues at coordinate 38,517 of NZ_JAHZSO010000142.1, read as the reverse complement.
CGATCACTCATGCAGGAAGCATAGATCCTTTGAGCGGAGTTTCTGATATCTGAGGAGTGCGAAATGCAATTGAGCAGCAGTGAACCTTGCGTGGTGATCCTGACCGAAAAAGAGGTAGAGGTAAGCGTCAATAACCATGCTACGTTTACCCTTCCGAAAAACTACCTGGCCGCCTTCGCGTGCAACAATAACGTCATTGAACTCTCAACGTTAAATCACGTATTAATCACCCACATCAACCGTAACATCATCAACGATTATCTGTTGTTTTTAAATAAGAACTTAACCTGTGTAAAGCCCTGGTCGCGGCTGGCAACCCCGGTTATTGCTTGTCATAGCCGTACACCGGAAGTGTTCCGGCTAGCCGCCAACCACAGCAAGCAGCAACCCAGCAAACCCTGCGAAGCGGAGTTGACGCGCGTATTGCTTTTTACCGTATTGTCTAACTTTCTTGAGCAATCGCGGTTTATTGCCCTACTGATGTATATCTTACGCAGCAGCGTCCGCGACAGCGTCTGCCGCATTATTCAAAGCGATATTCAGCATTACTGGAATCTGCGAATTGTCGCCAGTTCGCTATGTTTAAGCCCCAGCCTGCTCAAAAAGAAATTAAAAAACGAAAATACCAGCTATAGCCAGATTGTCACAGAGTGTCGTATGCGTTACGCCGTACAGATGTTATTGATGGATAACAAAAATATCACTCAGGTGGCGCAATTATGTGGCTATAGCAGCACGTCATACTTTATCTCTGTTTTTAAGGCGTTTTACGGCCTGACACCGTTGAATTATCTCGCCAAACAGCGACAAAAAGTGATGTGGTGAAGGGCAAAGCGGAAACGGATAAGACGGGCATAAATGAAGAAGAAATGGCGCGCCCTGCAGGATTCGAACCTGCGGCCCACGACTTAGAAGGTCGTTGCTCTATCCAACTGAGCTAAGGGCGCGTTGATACCGCAATGCGGTGTAATCGCGTGAATTATACGGTCAACCCTTGCTGAGTCAATGGCTTTTGATCTGGTTGCTGAACAAGTGAACGACCGCGTCTGATTTTCTGATTTATTTCGCTATAGCGGCAAACAAACACACACCGCTGCGCGTCTGAATCAAGAAAACCCGTATTTTCATGTATCAAAGTACAATTTACCGCCCTAACGGAAAATTGTCCGCTCCTATGAGACTGGTAACTATGAAACCAACGTCGGTGATCATTATGGATACTCATCCTATCATCAGAATGTCTATTGAAGTTCTGTTGCAAAAAAACAGTGAATTGCAGATTGTCCTGAAAACGGATGATTACCGCATAACCATCGATTATCTCCGAACCCGTCCTGTTGATTTAATCATTATGGATATAGACTTGCCCGGAACAGACGGTTTTACCTTCCTGAAAAGGATCAAACAAATCCAGAGCACAGTGAAAGTGTTATTTTTATCATCGAAATCAGAATGCTTTTATGCTGGCAGAGCGATACAAGCTGGTGCTAACGGTTTTGTCAGTAAATGCAATGATCAGAATGATATTTTTCATGCCGTTCAGATGATCCTCTCCGGATACACGTTTTTTCCCAGCGAAACGCTTAACTATATAAAAAGCAATAAATGTAGTACGAATAGTTCAACGGTCACTGTGCTATCTAATCGTGAAGTGACCATATTACGTTATCTGGTTAGCGGATTATCTAATAAAGAAATTGCCGATAAGTTATTACTTAGCAATAAAACAGTTAGTGCGCATAAATCTAATATTTATGGCAAGCTAGGTTTGCATTCAATTGTAGAGCTTATCGACTACGCCAAATTATACGAATTAATATAATATTAATTATAATTGATCATAAATATCGCATCCGCTTTCGCCACACCTGGCCGAACACCGCTGGCTAACGCTCGATAATTGGCAAAAAAGTTTAGTGTGACATTGCCATTTGCATCTACTTCCTCAGTCGGGCTCGCCGCTCCCAGTGCGAGCCGGGAGCGATCGCTATTACGTAATTCGATGGCGATGGTTTGCGCCATTGCGGGATCATCCAGAGCCAGCAGGTTGGTATCGGATGCCGGCGTTCCCGTAAATAAAATCGCAACTGAACCCGGAGGACATCCCTCCAGCCGCAGGCTAAAAGGGACGAGTGCCGTGGTATCGCCAGCGTTCAGTAATTGTGTCGTAGGCCATCTGCCTAAATCTACCGTCTTATCAATATCCGCAGTGTTTACGGTACAGGAGAAATCAACAACGTTACCGTGCAAATTGATATTAATCGTTCCCAAAGGGTCAGCTGCCCATCCACTGGAAATCCACAGTAACCCGCAGAAACAGCTAAAGAGTGCTCTTCTCATTCTCCGTACCTCATTGATAATCGACGCGTAAATACCCCAGCGCGCTAAACGGCCCTTCGGTCGGTTTTTGACCGGTAATACTGATAGGCCAGGCGCGAAGTGTGACATTGGCTGCCGCAGCTGCATCCAGACGGAAAGGAATAACGCTATTGAGATCGTTAGGCGTGATCGGCGTATCGTTCTGATCGGCGACAATAAAACCTAAATCCTGATTGTCCGACACCATCGCCTGACCAGAAACGGCACTGGCTTCCAGACGCATTGTTAAATAAGCCTGCGCAGCAACATTCGTACATTTGACCGCAATGCTCTTGGTTTGCGGCATGACACCAGCAGGTCGATTACCCGGCCCTGCCGCACTAAATAACGATGCGCCGATATCACCAAAATCAAATTCAACAATCTGCCCGGCATTTAATTCGCAGTTTTGCGGTACTTCAACCCGGCCACCAAAACTAATGGTATAAACAGGTGTAACCAACGGATCGTAAGGCGTTGATGTCACATACACGGTAAACATCACCTGTCTGGGGATCTCCACCATGTTAATAAAGGGACGAATAACCTTTAAACGAAATATTAAACGAGAATCCATCACCCCGAATGGAAGGTTTTGCGAAACGTTAGGATCTGTTCCCATCAGAATATAATTTTGCGGGGGGAACTGAATATCCATCACACTATCAACCAGACTCATCGCACCTAATAGATAATCATTTAATTGCATATATTTATAATTATCGATAGTTTCCTGAACAATAAAGTTGGTGACATAACTACGGTATGTATAATTCACCAGCGTACCGGGTGGACAAATTGCTGAGACACCTACCCAGCCGGATTTTTCCGGTAAAACAACAATCTGCCCTGGCTGGTTATTGGTGCTATTAAAGATATTTGAGAGATCATAGTGTTCATCTTCTGCTACGCCAGTACTATTTGCACAAACAGTAGCCCAGGATATGTTTGCCAGACACAAACATGCCATCGCCAATAATAATCTGCAGATTATCTTCATTGATAATTTCCTTTATGAGCCAGGATGTGTGCAAACTGCCGAAATAACAGTGACGGCTTGCTGTAAGCTTTGCTTCGGCAATACATAGTGCGCAATGCAGCGTGAGTTCGCGCCGTTTCCCCACTGAACCAGTAATTCACCAGACAATGGCGCACCACTTAAATAAACTTGCCCGTCATCACCCACCATACTGGTTATTCCGGTACTGTTTTCCCGTACCAGTGATCCAAACGGCACCGGTTTTCCGCCCTGGGTAACGGTAATGAGCGCCCGCACGCCTATGCGGGTATCAAAATTGGCACGAACCAATGCGCCTTGCGTCGGCACAACGCTGCTAATATTTTTTTCAACATCGATGGAATTCCCCATCGTATTGGTATCAAGCGCGATACGGTTATACCGATAAACCGTGGCATACGGCATCACCGCATAGCCGCGCCAGTCGGTTAAAATTCCAGTTTGATTTTCAATGCGTACACCGCCTGCGCCAGGCGCTTTAATCAAAACATTGGTATCCCCTAAAGGCTGGCTCAGCGTTATGCCATTTTCATGCCCGACCACACCGCCAGACAGCTGCCAGTTAACGTCATGTTGATCGCGGTCGTAGTTATACCCGACTCCCAGCGTACCGTAAGCGGCCTGCCAGTTTGCCGTGGCGCTGCCCGTATACCCATTATTCGAGGTATCACCCTGGCTTACGTGATAACTCAGGTTGTGGCCTTCCAGTAAGGTCCCACCTACACCTGCCAGCCAGCTATTTTGCCCGTTGCTGTTACGGTTGGCGTTAAAGGAGGCATAAGCGCGGTCGAGCGCATTTTCCCAGGTGTAGCGACGTTTGGTCAGAACATTGAAAGGCACTGAAACATTAAGTCCGACAATACGTTCGTTATCGGGGATCCCTACAGATTCATTCCACGAAAATGAGAGTGAATAACTGATGCCAACCCAGCTGCTGGTATACCCCACCTGATACCAGGTATCTGAATCCGAAGTATTCCAGTATTTTTGATGGGTACCAGAGATATAAAGCGAGCCAAAGTCATTAAGTGATTGTGAAATATTTAACTGCAAACGGTCTTTACGGCTAAAGCGTAAATTGTGGTAATTCACGATTATCGGTTCATCCCGATGCTCACCGTCATAATCGTAATCATATTCGTACCCCTCCATTCGACGATACGCAACATCATCAAGGGTATAAAAACCTTGTGTCGAATAGCGGTAACCCATTAACTGAAAATTGGTGCCGAAGGTGTTCATCGATTTCGCATAGAGGAAGCGAATGGAATCCCCCTCATGACGACTGTCGTCGGCTAACTGGCTGCGCGCATGGGTCACATCCAGCGACACTGCGCCCCAGTTCCCGAGGTTGCGCCCCAGCCCTAATAAAAAGGCGGTGTAATTGGCAGATAATTGCGTCCCGCCGTAGGCAGTAAATTCCTGTGGTAAACCGCCGAGTGCCGTGCCCTGAAAAAAGAAAGGCGATGATTGCTGACTATTACCGCTACGAAAATCGCCCGCCGTCAGGTCAAATTTGAAACGCCCTTCGCGTTGTAAAATTGGCACTGTTGAATACGGAATAGTGTAATTCTGCTGATTGCCATCGTGTTCGTCAATGGTGACGTCCAGATCGCCATTTGAAGATGTCGGGTGCAAATCTGTAATTTCAAAAGCGCCGGGGGAAACATAGCTTTGATAGATAATAAAACCATTTTGCCGAATCGTTAGCTGGGCCGCCGTACGGGCAATCCCACGTACCGTTGGGGCAAACCCTTGCTGGCTATCAGGATACATATTATCGGAAGAATAAAGCCGTACACCACGAAATCCAACACCATCGAAAATATCACTTCCTGTATTGCCGTCTCCCATTACCAGTTCACTTTTCAGCGGAATAATGGCGCGCTGTACCCAGGTGCCAATATTATTCCACTGTTCTGAATGATATCCATTTCCGCGAAAATAGTTCCAGGAACCATTGTTGCGTAAACGCCACGGGCCAATATTAATCCCGCTGAGCTCACTAAAAAAATAGCTATCGTTACCATTACCTCTGTTACCGGTGAAATTATAATTCAGGAGTAAAGCAGGAATACCTTCATCCCACTCTTCAGGCGGAATGTAACCGTGAGCGCTACTCAACAACGCTATCTGAGGAATAGTGATGTTCAGGCGCATCGCTGCAAAATCAAAGTTAATTGTGGCATCAGGTACAGCTTTCAGTAAATTGATGCATTTATTGTTTTGCTGCTGGGCTAACTCGGGAAATGCACTGCTATTAAGGCCAATTCGTTCAAGGAGTACCTGGTTAAAACAGGGCATTAACCCACCTGATTTATCACCTGTATTTTCTGTTGTCGATTCAAATACGATATCCTGTGAACCAATGAACTCATCATTACGCCAGAGATCCACCCGATACACGCCCGCAGGTTGATGATTACCTCTCTCAAAGCGCGATAAATCAGCAACGGATGTGCCATTCTCTAATAAAAATGCCGGGTTGAAATAACTTTCCGCATAGCTTAAAAAGGAGGGTAAAATGGCAAGAGATGAATAACAAATTCCGGCCAGACACCAGGTATACCTCTGCGGAATATCCGTAGTAGTGGGTATTTTCATAATTAGCTCTGATATTGTCAGATGATTCGGTTAGTTTAAGTTCACTTCTCTGACCGGGGTTACTGAACCATAATCATTAACGGTCTGAAATTTCAGCTTTCCCTGCACTCCTGAGGGTAAGGGAATTTGTGAATTAACTCTGGGCGCAGCCATAGCATTCCCCAACTTTTGGCTGCCCACTTGTAAGTTAACCAGGGTGACATAAAAAGGTGATGGATTATGAACATTGATATAGTTACCGGATCGCGAAAACTTGAGTGTGTCCGGCGCTTCTGCGGGTAATTCTTGTAATTGAATTGGACGGAGAAATAATTTCATGCGCGATAAAATCGCCAGTTGCAAAACATTCCTGCCGTTCAATGCATTTTTATCTACCGAAGGGATCGTCTTAACATTCATCCAGAACAGAGACTCACGATCTGCTGCCAGCGGTGGACCGGTGTAAATAATACGCAAAGTATTTTCGCTTTTGGGTTCACTAACAAACAGTGGCGGTGTAATGATGAATGACTTTTCTTTTACACCGCTGCTGTTTTCAATCCACGAATTGACCAGAAAACGCTCATTGGTATGGCTATTTCTAATCCATACCGCAGTCTGTTTAGCATCAGCGGGATAAATAATACGCGTGGCACCTAATGCGATCCCTCCGGCAGCATGGGCGCTGGCCGAAATGATTAAATAAAATATAATGAGCATCAATAACTTTATTTTAGTCATCATAGTTAATACGCCTTGTGTATTCCTGACGGCAAAAATAAGAAATATAAAGAAATGATTGCTTTGGTTTCTTACAACACATCATTCCCTTTTCATTTAATAAAGCGGCATGATACAAAGTGAACATGATTTCGATTTACATTGCCACCATACCGCTTCAGACAACCGGTACATTACTTTGTTATAAGACGTGGTATATAATTCAAAACAACGTGGTTTTGATTATTCGTATCTCATAATAAAAGTCGCGTCAGCATTTGCTTGCCCTGCTGATGCACTTGTACCGGTGCCTTTATAACGTGCAGAAAAATGAAGAACGTTGGTCCCGGGGATCAAGTTCTGGTTGGTTGAGAAGCTATTCCCATCAGGTTTGAGAATTGCGGATGTATTATCAAGTATTTCAATACCGACACCCGTTGCTGTTGTTGTATTGGTACTGGATGCAATGGCCAATAAATTATCATTGATTGCATCAGCCTGACCAGAAAATGCAACGGCAGCATTAGCGGCAACAACAGGATCGCAGTCGTTCAACTGAATGGTGAATGGAATTAATGCAGAGGTATTACCAACAGCATTGAAAATATCGGTACGATATTGACCGAGTGTGACAACCTGGTCTGCCGAGTCAGTATTCACTGAACAGGCAGCATTCACCAGTTCGCCTTCAAAGTGAATTGTACCGCCATCTACAACGGCAGCATAACTACCCGTAGCGGCGAATAGTGCGGCAGCCAGCGCAGACGAAATAAATCTTAATTTCATATATATTCCTTCAATCTCATTTATCGACTCCACATCCGTATATAACCGATTACTTTATTTAAGACACTGATAGTAGTAAAATTCCTTTTTATCCTCTAAGAATGTCTTAATTGAAAATATGCACTCTATTCTAAAAAATAGAGAGCCCCGTTAGATGAATACTTCCGCGCAAAATATATTCAACAAAAATATAGACCTGAAGCGGTAAATTACCAGGCTGAAAATTCTTTTTATATTGTCAGGTATTTCTTAAATTATCTTAATCCTTAAACAAGGAAATAAATCAGTTCCAGATTTACAACGCCATCATGGACGAAAAATGAAGCTTTCAATCTCAGCGACCTCAGCGACGGTGCGCCTAACCTTCGCAAGAGGTCGCTTCACGCGATAAATCTGAAACGAAACCTGACAGCGCGCCCCGCTTCTGACAAAATAGACGCATCCCCTTCGACCTACGTAACAGATGGAATCCTCTCTCTGATGGCAGCAAAGATTATTGACGGTAAAACGATTGCGCAGCAGGTGCGCTCTGAAGTTGCTCAAAAAGTTCAGGCGCGTATTGCAGCCGGACTGCGGGCACCAGGACTGGCCGTTGTGCTGGTGGGTAGTAACCCTGCATCGCAAATTTATGTCGCAAGCAAACGCAAGGCTTGTGAAGAAGTCGGGTTCGTCTCCCGCTCTTATGACCTCCCGGAAACCACCAGCGAAGCGGAGCTGCTGGAGCTTATCGATACGCTGAATGCCGACAACACCATCGATGGCATTCTGGTTCAACTGCCGTTACCGGCGGGTATTGATAACGTCAAAGTGCTGGAACGTATTCATCCGGACAAAGACGTGGACGGTTTCCATCCTTACAACGTCGGTCGTCTGTGCCAGCGCGCGCCGCGTCTGCGTCCCTGCACCCCGCGCGGTATCGTCACGCTGCTTGAGCGTTACAACATTGATACCTTCGGCCTCAACGCCGTGGTGATTGGCGCATCGAATATCGTCGGTCGCCCAATGAGCATGGAACTGTTGCTCGCAGGTTGCACCACTACCGTGACTCACCGCTTCACTAAAAATCTGCGTCATCACGTAGAAAATGCCGATCTGTTGATCGTTGCCGTTGGCAAGCCAGGCTTTATTCCCGGTGACTGGATCAAAGAAGGCGCAATTGTGATTGATGTCGGCATCAACCGTCTGGAAAATGGCAAAGTTGTGGGCGACGTCGTGTTTGAAGACGCGGCTAAACGCGCCTCATACATTACGCCTGTTCCCGGCGGCGTTGGCCCGATGACGGTTGCCACGCTGATTGAAAACACGCTACAGGCGTGCGTTGAATATCATGATCCACAGGATGAGTAACATGGCGACATTTTCTTTAGGTAAACATCCGCACGTTGAGCTGTGCGACTTGCTGAAACTGGAAGGCTGGAGCGAAAGCGGCGCGCAGGCGAAAATCGCGATTGCCGAAGGCCAGGTGAAAGTCGACGGTGCGGTTGAAACGCGCAAACGCTGCAAAATCGTCGCCGGTCAGACAGTGAGTTTTGCAGGTCACAGCGTACAGGTTGTTGCCTGATCCCTTTCCCGGCCTGTATCAACAGGCCGGTTCTCTTTTCAGACTTTTGCCCTCTACGCCCCGTTCATCCATGCTGATAGCATCGACATTTTGCCGAAGCGACCATCATGCCAACCGTTATTACGCACGCCGCCGTTCCCCTATGCATTGGTTTAGGGTTGGGTTCGAAAGTCATCCCTCCGCGTCTGTTATTTGCCGGAATCATCCTGGCGATGCTGCCCGACGCCGACGTATTGTCGTTTAAATTTGGCGTTGCTTACGGCAATGTTTTTGGTCATCGCGGTTTTACCCATTCGCTGGTGTTTGCGTTTGTTGTCCCGCTGTTATGTGTGCTGATTGGACGCCGATGGTTCAGGGCTGGGCTGATTCGCTGCTGGCTGTTTTTAACCGTCTCGTTGCTATCGCACAGCTTGCTGGATTCGGTAACCACTGGCGGTAAGGGCGTTGGCTGGCTGTGGCCGTGGTCAGATGAACGCTTTTTCGCTCCCTGGCAGGTGATTAAAGTCGCGCCGTTTGCATTGTCTCGTTACACCACGCCGTACGGGCATCAGGTGATAATTTCTGAATTGATGTGGGTGTGGTTGCCGGGGATGGTGCTTATGGGAATGTTGTGGTGGCGCAGGCGATAACCGGATGCGAAAACTCGCATCCGGCAACAGCGCAATTACTTACGACGCCAGGTGGTCCCTTGCGGGCCATCTTCCAGCACGATCCCCATCTCGTTAAGACGGTCACGCGCCGCATCTGCCGCCGCCCAGTCTTTCGCTTTACGGGCATCCAGACGCAGTTGAATTAACGCTTCAATCTCAGCCACTTCGCTGTCGTCTGCCTGCGCGCCGCTTTGCAGGAACGCTTCCGGTTCTTGCTCCAGCAGGCCCAATACAGCGGAAAGTTTACGCAGGTGAGATGCCATTGCATTCGCCGCTGCCATATCTTCTGCTTTCAGACGGTTTACTTCACGCGCCATATCAAACAGTACGGAATAGGCTTCCGGGGTGTTGAAATCGTCGTCCATCGCTTCAATAAAGCGCGCTTCAAACGCTTCGCCACCGGCAGGCGCAACGGTTTTATCTGTGCCGCGCAGCGCAGTGTAGAGACGCTCCAGCGCCGCACGCGCCTGCTTCAGGTTCTCTTCGCTGTAGTTCAACTGGCTGCGATAGTGGCCCGACATCAGGAAGTAACGCACGGTTTCCGCGTCGTAGTATTTCAGCACATCGCGCACGGTAAAGAAGTTACCCAGCGATTTGGACATCTTCTCGCGGTCAACCATCACCATCCCCGAGTGCATCCAGTAGTTCACATACTGGCCATCATGGGCACAGGTGGACTGCGCGATTTCGTTCTCGTGGTGCGGGAACATCAGGTCTGAACCGCCGCCGTGGATATCAAAGTGGTTACCCAGCTGCTTGCAGTTCATTGCCGAACATTCAATGTGCCAGCCTGGACGGCCCGCGCCCCACGGAGACGGCCAGCTCGGTTCGCCCTCTTTCGACATCTTCCACAGAACGAAGTCCATCGGGTTGCGTTTGTCGTCGACCACGTCAACGCGCGCACCTGCCTGCAGCTGGTCGAGATCCTGACGCGACAGCACGCCATATGTCGGATCGGTCGGGACGTCGAACATCACGTCGCCGTTGTCCGCCACATAAGCGTGACCTTTGGCGATCAGTTGTTCAGTGAGTTCAATAATTTCTGCGATATGGTGCGTCGCGCGCGGCTCCATATCCGGGCGCAGAATGTTCAAAGCATCAAAATCTTTGTGCATTTCGGCGATCATGCGATCCACCAGCGCCACAAAGCTTTCGCCATTTTCATTGGCGCGTTTGATGATTTTGTCGTCGATATCGGTAATGTTGCGCACATACTTCAGTTTATAGCCGAGGAAACGCAGATAGCGCGCAACCACGTCAAAAGCAACAAAGGTACGCCCGTGACCGATATGACAGAGATCGTAAACGGTGATTCCACACACATACATGCCGACTTCCCCGGCGTGAATAGGCTTAAATTCCTCTTTTTGGCGTGTCAGAGTATTGAAGATTTTTAGCATCGAAGATTCCGTTTAGACATGTGTGGGTAATTGAGTTGCGTATAATACCCATATTTCCCGCGCGAATCAGCATACATTGCGTGATGATCCGATCGTGCGGTTATGCTATAACACCACCCTATATATGACCCGAACTGGGTTGAAGCACCAATCAAACGGAACAGGATGCAAAAATGGTTACTTTCCACACCAATCACGGCGATATTGTCATCAAAACTTTTGACGATAAAGCACCTGAAACAGTTAAAAACTTCCTGGACTACTGCCGCGAAGGTTTTTACAACAACACCATTTTCCACCGTGTTATCAACGGCTTTATGATTCAGGGCGGCGGTTTTGAACCGGGCATGAAACAAAAAGCCACCAAAGAACCGATCAAAAACGAAGCCAACAACGGTCTGAAAAATACCCGTGGTACGCTGGCAATGGCCCGTACTCAGGCTCCGCACTCTGCAACTGCACAGTTCTTCATCAACGTGGTTGATAACGACTTCCTGAACTTCTCTGGCGAAAGCCTGCAAGGTTGGGGCTACTGCGTGTTTGCTGAAGTGGTTGAAGGCATGGACGTGGTTGACAAAATCAAAGGTGTTGCAACCGGTCGTAGCGGTATGCACCAGGACGTGCCAAAAGAAGACGTTATCATTGAAAGCGTGACCGTTAGCGAGTAATCGTGGCGACACTCTTTATTGCAGATCTTCATCTCTGCGTGGAAGAACCGGCGATCACCGCCGGTTTTCTGCGTTTTTTAGCGGGGGAAGCCCGCAAGGCCGACGCGCTGTATATTCTTGGCGATCTGTTTGAAGCATGGATTGGCGACGACGATCCCAACCCACTCCATCGCCAGATGGCGGCAGCGATCAAAGCGGTGTCCGATTCCGGCGTTCCCTGTTATTTCATTCATGGCAACCGTGATTTTCTGCTCGGCAAACGCTTTGCCCGTGAAAGCGGCATGACATTATTGCCGGAAGAAAAGGTGCTCGAACTTTATGGTCGCCGGGTGTTGATTATGCATGGCGACACGCTGTGCACCGATGACGCGGGTTATCAGGCTTTTCGCGCCAAAGTCCACAAACCCTGGCTGCAAATGCTATTCCTCGCCCTGCCGTTGTTTGTGCGCAAACGCATTGCCGCGCGAATGCGAGCGAACAGTAAAGAAGCCAACAGCAGTAAATCGCTGGCGATCATGGACGTTAACCAAAACGCGGTAGTCAGTGCGATGGAAAAACATCAGGTGCAATGGCTGATCCACGGACATACCCATCGCCCGGCGGTACATGAACTTATCGCCAACCAGCAACCTGCTTTTCGCGTGGTACTCGGTGCCTGGCATACGGAAGGTTCGATGGTGAAAGTCACGGCGGATGACGTTGAGCTGATTCATTTTCCGTTTTAAAAAACCCGCAACTTTGCTGATTTCACAGCCACGCAACCGTTTTCCTTGCTCTCTTTCCGTGCTATTCTCTGTGCCCTCTAAAGCCGAGAGTTGTGCACCACAGGAGTTTTAAGACGCATGTCTTCCCGCAATAATCCGGCGCGTGTCGCCATCGTGATGGGGTCCAAAAGCGACTGGGCTACCATGCAGTTCGCCGCCGAAATCTTCGAAATCCTGAATGTCCCGCACCACGTTGAAGTGGTTTCTGCTCACCGCACCCCCGATAAGCTGTTCAGCTTCGCCGAAAGCGCCGAAGAGAACGGTTATCAGGTGATTATTGCGGGCGCAGGCGGCGCAGCGCACCTGCCTGGTATGATTGCCGCCAAAACGCTGGTGCCAGTGCTGGGCGTGCCAGTACAGAGCGCCGCACTGAGCGGTGTCGATAGCCTCTACTCCATCGTACAAATGCCGCGCGGCATTCCGGTGGGTACGCTGGCGATTGGTAAAGCTGGCGCGGCAAACGCGGCGTTACTGGCAGCACAAATTCTTGCGACTCATGATAAAGAACTGCACCAGCGTCTGAATGACTGGCGCAAAGCCCAGACCGACGAAGTGCTGGAAAACCCGGACCCGCGAGGTGCGGCATGAAACAGGTTTGCGTCCTCGGTAACGGGCAGTTAGGCCGTATGCTGCGTCAGGCAGGTGAACCGTTAGGCATTGCTGTCTGGCCGGTCGGGCTGGACGCTGAACCGGCGGCGGTGCCTTTTCAACAAAGCGTGATTACCGCTGAGATCGAACGCTGGCCGGAAACCGCATTAACCCGCGAGCTGGCGCGTCATCCGGCCTTTGTGAACCGCGATGTGTTCCCGATTATTGCCGACCGTCTGACTCAGAAGCAGCTTTTCGATAAGCTCCACCTGCCGACCGCACCGTGGCAGTTACTTGCCGATCGCAGCGAGTGGCCTGCGGTGTTTGAGCGTTTAGGTGAACTGGCGATTGTTAAGCGTCGCACTGGTGGCTATGACGGTCGCGGTCAATGGCGTTTACGTGCCAATGAAACCGAACAGTTACCGGCAGAGTGTTACGGCGAATGTATTGTCGAGCAGGGCATTAACTTCTCTGGTGAAGTGTCGCTGGTTGGCGCACGCGGATTTGATGGCAGCACCGTGTTTTATCCGCTGACGCATAACCTGCATCAGGACGGTATTTTGCGCACCAGCGTCGCTTTTCCGCAGGCCAATGCGCAGCAGCAAGCGCAAGCCGAAGAGATGCTGTCGGCGATTATGCAGGAGCTGGGCTATGTGGGCGTGATGGCGATGGAGTGTTTTGTCACCCCGCAAGGTCTGCTGATCAACGAACTGGCACCGCGTGTGCATAACAGCGGTCACTGGACACAAAACGGTGCCAGCATCAGCCAGTTTGAGCTGCATCTGCGGGCGATTACCGATCTGCCGTTACCGCAACCGGTAGTGAATAGTCCGTCGGTGATGATCAACCTGATTGGTAGCGATGTGAATTATGACTGGCTGAAACTGCCGCTGGTGCATCTGCACTGGTACGACAAAGAAGTCCGTCCGGGGCGTAAAGTGGGGCATCTGAATTTGACCGACAGCGACACATCGCGTCTGACCGCGACGCTGGAAGCCTTGATCCCGCTGCTGCCGCCGGAGTATGCCAGCGGCGTGATGTGGGCGCAGAGTAAGTTCAGTTAAGCAGGTGCTCATTTGATTGCCGGATGCGGCGTAAACGCCTTATCCGGCTTACCGCTCCGGTACCCATTGTAGGCCTGATAAGACGCGTCAAGCGTCGCATCAGGCATGGTGCACCGATTGCCGGATGCTCTCATCACTACAGCGAAATACAGGTCCCTGCTTCGCCCGCCAGCGTATCTTCAATCCGCGATAACGCCCCAATCCACGCGGGTTTACCACGGCTTCTGACATAACCACTCACCGCCGTTACCTTCGGCCCCATCGAACCATCGGCTTTGGCAAATGGCGCTAACTCATCCGGTGTGGCATGGCGAATGGCGCATTGCTGCGGCGTTCCCCAGTTTTCATATACCGCATCAGCATCAGTGAGGATCACCAGCCCATCGGCGTTAATCTGCTCAGCGAGCAACGCAGCAGCGAGATCTTTATCAATCACCGCTTCACTCCCTGCCCCATCTTCCGTCACAGGCACACCGCCGCCGCCACTGCAAATCACCACATGCCCCTCTTTGAGCAACAACTCGATGGCTTCGCTGTCGAGAATTTTACGCGGTTGCGGAGACGCCACCACCCGGCGCAAATATTTACCATCACGTTTCATCTGCCAGCCGTAAGCCGCTTCCAGTGCCTCTTGTTCTTCTGGCTGATAAACCGGACCAATAAATTTCTCTGGCTGCAAAAACGCCGGATCATCAGGCGAAACCTCAATGCGCGTCAGCACCGTCGTCACGGGCGGCATCTGCGGCTGTGCGCTCAAACTCTGCGCCAGCATATAGCCAATCATCCCCTGACTTTCTGCCACCAGCACATCCAGCGGATACGGTTCTACCTCTTTCCACGCCAGATTCTGCAATGCCAGCAGCCCCACCTGCGGCCCGTTGCCGTGAACAATCGCCAGCCGATAAGAACGGGCCAGGCGTGCCAGCGCGGGTACAGCACTGGCGATATTGCGATATTGATTTTCCGCCGTCAGCGCCTCACCGCGCTGGAGTAAGGCGTTGCCCCCAAGAGCTACAACCAGTGTTTTCATGGTTTTCCTTGTAATAATTGTTGACCAAGCCAGAACCCCAGCAGTGTATCTGCCCCTGACGTATGCCCCAGCGCCAGCAGCGAATCAATCGCAACAGCGGTACGTTTCGGGCAACTCAGAGCATGAACAAAGTGCAGGAGTGGCGAGGCGAAATATCCTTGCGCGGCATAACGTAAATAACTGACGCTCACCGCTGTGGTAACGAGTTGCAGATTGTCGGAACAGGCAAAAAACTGGCGACCGGAGCGCGCATCTAAAGCGCCATAATACCAGGCCGCCAGCAGCATTCCGCTCAGCGTGTCATCATGACTCGGCGTTAATCCGGGGCCTTTACCCAGCCAGTGCCGCCAGTCGGTCTTAACGCCATTGAGCGCGGCCTGAAAACAGTGACGAAACTGGCGTAATTCAGCGGTCAGCGGATCGCTTGCCGCCAACGCCAGTGGCCCGAAAAGCCCGGTTTCCTCCGCGCGTTGCATCCATGCAGCTGCAAGCGGTTGAGGATGCGCAGGCGGCGTAATACGCAGCAAACAATAACGCTGTGGCTGTTTAACCGTGAAACGCCCGAGGCGAATCCCTTGAGCCACAACCTGTGGTCGTTCATTGCCGCATAATCCACCGCATAACGCATCGAATTGCGCGCGGCGAAGCACCCATCCTCCGGGGCCGAAACCACTACCCTGACGATGCAGCGTTAACAGTTCGCCGCTTTCCGTCATCAGGTTAATCGCCCGCCGCCACACTCCCGCTAACCGCCAGGACTGGCGATAATTCGGTGCACTACGGCTGGCAAGCAGAGGATGGATGATCGTCATTGCGCGTTCCTCAACCAATCCCCATGCTTTCAGCCAGTGCTTCCAGCGCCTGTTCAAAACACGCCAGCGGTGCCCGCACAGTGCCTGCGCCAATCTGCCCGATCCCCGCCTCTTTATGGGCGATACCGGTATTGATGAGTGGCGTAATGCCGGTTTCTACCACGCGACGAATGTCCAGTCCCAGGCACGCGCCCTGAAAATCCCAGCCTGGGATCTGCAACTGCATATTGCGCTCAAGGTAAATTTCCGCCATCTCTTCAGATACCGCTCTGGCCGCTTCCATGCCACCCGCACCGACAAAGCGCGTTACGCCAGGCGCTGCGATCATTGCCGCACCTCCGATACCAAAGGTTTCGGTAATCGCGCTATCGCCCATATCCGGGTTCGCCTGCTCCTGCGAGAAGCCGGTGAAAAACAGACCTTGCGGAGTGTTTACAGGCGCAGTAAACCAGCGTTCGCCCAGCCCGCTTACCCGAATCCCGAACATATTGCCGTTGCGGGTCATTGCCGTGACGATGCTGCCTGCGCGGATCATCGCGCCAGCATCCATCGCCGCCTTGCAGTAAGCCATCGCGAGGTTGAGGAAGAACTGATCGGTCACGCTGAGGAAATCCATCACTTCGGCGATGTGCTGTTTATCATGATCGAGGCGAGCAATTTGTGGGGCCAGCGCACGCATTAACAGTGCAGAGGAAGCAATATTGCGTTGATGGAACTCATCGCCCATCGTAATGCCCTGCGCCATCATCGCCGTGAGATCGATACCGCGCTCCATGCGCCCCAGCGCCGCGCTTAATACTGGCATTAACACATCGCGCATCCAGCGATGGCGAGTCAGGACATCTTCGCCGTAAGCGCCAAAACGCATCACTTTGCCGATACCTTCGTTGAGGTTGCAGTACGCCCGGTTGCCGTCGGTCACGTTCTCGACCACCAGCATCGGCATACTGGCAGAAGTAATACCGCCCATTGGACCGACGGCATTCACATGGTGACAAGGAATGAAGTTCACTTCCCCCTGCTCCAGTATTGCCAGCGCCTGCGCTTCATCTTTCGCCCAGCCTTCGAACAGACATGCGCCCACGCACGCCCCTTTCATGGGTCCGGTCATCTCCTGCCAGCGCATTGGCGGCCCGGCGTGAAGCAGTGTTTTGCCCTCGTTTAGTTCGCTGATAAGTGAAGAAGCCGGTTGCACATCCAGCCAGTGTGGACGAGCGCGACGAATTTGTTCGATAACCGCAGCATTGGCTTGCGCCACTGATGTAAACATGGGAACCCCTTATTGCAAACGTTCTAATAAACGAGCCAGTTTTTTATTGCCGCCGGCGACTGGCGACCATTGGTAATGCACAACCGGTTTGCTGGCGCTTTGTAGCTCCAGCGCAAAGCTGCGTAATCCGATGTTAATCACGGCGACGTTTTCCAGTAATGACGGTGTGTGTTGCTGAGTGGCAGGCGAAAGCGGACGAATCAGTGCCGCCGCCAGCAAGGTGGCTTCCGGCAGCGAACTCACTACCGCGATCCCTGCATCTTCCAGCGTGGCGATTTGCTGCGAGCGGCATTGCGGGTCACGTTCAGTGCCTGTCACCGTGGCAATGGCATACAGTGGTTGATTGTCTGAACGCGCGGCACAGGCTTTTTGCCAGGCGCTTACCAGCGAGGCGGCAGGATCGGCGGTCGCACCGAAGCCAATCACGACATCAAGCAGCAATACGCGCACTTGCGGTTTAGCGCCGAGATCGGCAATTAACTGATTGCGTAAGGCTGGGTCGATCATCGGATGGGGACGCCCGACGGTGTAGAAATCATCGCCGAGGTCAATAATCTGGTGACCATCGGCGTCGAGCATCATGCCGTGATGATGGGTATCGTCGGCTTCCACGCCAAGGTGCCCGGCAAGTAATCCCGCCGCTTCGGCAGCCAGCGTACCGCCGGTATACAAACCGCAAATAAATCCGCTGCTGGCAGGCGTTATCGCGTTACGTCGCGCCGTAACGCGTGAAAGCAGGCAAGCCAGGCGTGCGGCCTCATCCAGCGAGGAGGCAAACCAGACATTCTCGTCGCGGGCCACCGCCGGGGTATAACCTAAAAACAGCGCCACCGTCGGTTTGCCGGTTGCTTTCATGGCATTAACAATTTTCAGACGCACAGCTTCGGCAGGCGGTTTTGAAACAAATGCCAGCACTTCGCTTTTCTCGTCTGCACTGAGCATTTCCAGCGCCGTCAGCGCACTGATGCCGCCCACTTCACGGCTGAGGTCGCGCCCGCCAAGGCCAATCGCGTGAGTAATTCCCTCCCCTGCCAGCGCAATCTGTGAGCACAGCTCCTGAATCCCGGTACCGGAAGCGCCAATGACGCCAATGTTGCCTTCCGGCATCACGTTAGCAAAAGCCAGCGGCGTGCCGGCAATCATCGACGTACCGCAGTCCGGCCCCATCACCAGCAAGCCTTTTTCTCGCGCGCGGGTTTTAAGTTGGATTTCATCTTCCAGCGTGACGTTATCGGAGAACATCATCACGTTGAGGTTGCGATCCAGCGCCTGATTCGCCAGCTCCGCCGCATACTCGCCAGCCACTGAAATCAGCGCCAGACTGGCATCGGATAATTTCTGACAGGCACTGTCCCAGCGACGCACCTGCGTCAAGGACTGGCTGCTGCCTGACCCCTGCGCCAGTTGTTTTAGCGCCTCTTCAAGCTGCTGCATAATCGCCTGCGCGATCCCCGCATCCGCCGCTTCGCTACGAATTACCACGCAAATATCGTTCGGCGTGGCGTTATTAAAATCGTCATGCCAGAAACCTGTGGTATCTAATAACGCTTTATTGGCGGGCGTACCCATCATTACGGAAACATCATCAACATTTTCTGATTCGCTGAGTTTTCGTGAAATAATCATTAAACTGACCGAATCCTGAAAACACCCTTTTTTAATAAAGGCGTGGATCATAACAACTCCTTAAAAATTGCACCCATGGCAATTGCACGAGCAGTGTTAATGTGGCGATTACGGTATCGATGACAACGGGTAAATAAGGTGATGAATATCACACAGGGATTATTAACAAAAGAATTCAAATAACCGCCATGCTATTACGTGTTATTTTTTAATAAGCGTGGTTGTTTTAAAAACCAGGTTAAAAGCGAGCGGATTATCAAATAAATTCTAACTATATTTTTTTGCCTGTCTGGATCACATAATCCAGATATTTTCCCTATATGTTAATTGCAGTCATGCTTCACACCGTCGTTAAAAAGGAAGACAGATGAAAATCAGTCGGGAAACACTCCACCAGCTAATTGAGAATAAACTCTGCCAGGCTGGGTTAAAACGTGAGCACGCTGCAACCGTGGCTGAAGTATTGGTTTACGCCGATGCCAGAGGGATCCACTCTCATGGCGCGGTGCGCGTGGAATACTACGCGGAACGCATTTCAAAAGGCGGCACCAACCGCGAACCGGAGTTTCGTCTTGAGGAAACCGGGCCGTGCTCGGCAATTTTACATGCCGACAATGCCGCCGGACAGGTCGCGGCGAAAATGGGTATGGAACATGCCATCAAAACCGCCCAGCAAAATGGCGTTGCGGTGGTCGGTATCAGCCGGATGGGTCACAGCGGCGCAATCTCTTATTTTGTGCAGCAGGCAGCCCGCGCCGGATTCATTGGCATTTCGATGTGCCAGTCCGATCCAATGGTGGTGCCGTTTGGCGGCGCGGAAATTTACTACGGTACTAACCCCCTGGCCTTTGCCGCGCCGGGAGAAGGCGACGAGATCCTTACCTTTGATATGGCGACTACCGTACAGGCATGGGGAAAAGTGCTCGACGCCCGCTCGCGTAATATGTCTATCCCGGATACCTGGGCGGTCGATAAAAACGGTGCACCAACAACCGATCCGTTCGCGGTACATGCTCTGCTCCCCGCCGCCGGGCCAAAAGGGTATGGCCTGATGATGATGATTGACGTCCTCTCAGGCGTCTTACTCGGCTTACCGTTCGGGCGACAGGTTAGTTCGATGTATGACGATTTACACGCAGGGCGTAATTTGGGGCAATTACATATAGTTATTAATCCGAACTTTTTCTCCTCCAGCGAATTATTCCGTCAACATCTTAGCCAGACCATGCGCGAATTAAATGCCATTACCCCCGCGCCCGGTTTTAACCAAGTTTATTATCCCGGACAGGATCAGGATATTAAACAACGCAAAGCCGCCGTCGAAGGCATCGAAATTGTTGATGATATTTACCAGTATTTAATTTCCGACGCGCTTTATAACACGTCATACGAAACGAAAAATCCCTTTGCGCAATAATTATTGAGACAGGACTTTCTTATGATTACACATTTTCGTCAAGCCATAGAAGAAACGCTGCCCTGGCTTTCCTCTTTTGGCGCTGACCCAACGGGTGGGATGACCCGTTTACTTTATTCGCCGGAATGGCTGGAAACCCAGCAGCAATTTAAAAAAAGAATGGCAGCAAGTGGGCTGGAAACACGTTTCGATGAAGTAGGGAATTTATACGGTCGCCTGAATGGTACCGAATATCCACAGGAAGTGATTCTGAGCGGTTCGCATATCGATACCGTGGTTAACGGCGGTAACCTCGACGGGCAATTCGGCGCGCTGGCGGCGTGGCTGGCAATTGACTGGCTGAAAACGCAATACGGCGCGCCGCTACGTACGGTCGAAGTAGTGGCGATGGCAGAAGAAGAAGGCAGCCGCTTCCCGTATGTCTTCTGGGGCAGTAAAAATATCTTTGGGCTGGCGAATCCTGACGACGTGCGGAATATCTGTGATGCCAAAGGAAATAGTTTTGTCGATGCGATGAAGGCTTGCGGATTTACTCTTCCGAACGCCCCACTAACTCCGCGTCAGGATATTAAAGCCTTTGTTGAACTGCATATTGAACAGGGCTGTGTGCTGGAAAGTAATGGGCAATCAATTGGCGTGGTGAATGCAATTGTCGGGCAGCGTCGTTATACGGTAACGCTGAACGGCGAATCAAACCATGCAGGCACCACGCCGATGGGTTATCGTCGTGATACAGTTTACGCTTTCAGTCGCATTTGCCATCAGTCGGTCGAAAAAGCGAAAAGGATGGGCGATCCGCTGGTTCTGACCTTTGGCAAAGTAGAGCCGCACCCGAATACGGTAAATGTGGTGCCGGGTAAAACCACGTTCACCATTGATTGTCGTCATACCGACGCTGCCGTGCTGCGCGATTTCACCCAACAGTTAGAAAACGACATGCGGGCGATTTGCGATGAAATGGACATTGGTATTGATATCGATTTATGGATGGACGAAGAACCCGTGCCGATGAATAAGGAGCTGGTCGCCACCCTGACAGAATTGTGTGAAAGAGAAAAACTGAATTACCGGGTGATGCACAGTGGTGCCGGGCACGACGCGCAAATTTTCGCGCCTCGCGTACCAACCTGCATGATTTTTATCCCCAGCATCAACGGGATCAGCCATAACCCGGCGGAACGCACCAATATTACCGACCTTGCCGAAGGGGTCAAAACGTTGGCACTCATGCTTTATCAACTTGCCTGGCAGAAATAAGGAGTCATAAATGGGATATTTAAATAACGTCACCGGTTACCGCGAAGATTTACTGGCTAACCGTGCGATTGTTAAACACGGTAATTTCGCACTGTTAACCCCGGATGGTCTGGTAAAAAATATTATTCCGGGCTTTGAAAATTGTGACGCGACAATCCTCTCCACGCCAAAGCTGGGTGCCTCTTTTGTTGATTATCTGGTCACACTGCATCAAAACGGTGGCAACCAACAGGGCTTCGGTGGCGAAGGCATTGAAACGTTCCTGTATGTGATCTCTGGAAATATCACTGCCAAAGCCGAAGGCAAAACATTTGCCTTAAGCGAAGGTGGCTATCTTTATTGCCCACCAGGCTCCTTAATGACGTTTGTTAACGCCCAGGCCGAAGACAGCCAAATCTTTTTATATAAGCGTCGCTATGTTCCGGTAGAAGGCCATGCACCGTGGCTGGTTTCTGGCAATGCCAGCGAACTGGAACGCATTCACTATGAAGGTATGGATGATGTGATCCTGCTGGATTTTCTGCCCAAAGAGTTAGGTTTTGATATGAACATGCATATCCTCTCTTTTGCACCAGGTGCCAGCCACGGTTATATCGAAACACATGTTCAGGAACACGGTGCCTATATTCTTTCCGGTCAGGGGGTTTATAACCTCGACAATAACTGGATCCCGGTGAAAAAAGGCGATTACATCTTTATGGGCGCTTATTCTTTACAGGCTGGTTATGGTGTAGGGCGTGGTGAAGCGTTCAGCTATATTTACTCGAAAGATTGCAACCGCGACGTAGAGATTTAAGTCATACCACTCGCCTGATTATTTTTAGCTATGTTGGATTTTGCCACGGTTTATACCGTGGCTTTTTTTGTAGTAAATTCAGGTAAAAAAAGATGCGATATAAATCGCATCCGCTTTAAAGGTAAGGGTCAGTTTTTAATTCCCTGACCTATTTTAATGGCGCAGGCAATATTTCGTGCGCTGTTGAAGAGATTGGTTTCACCGCTGGCGAGCACTTCGGCTAAAGGTGCCAGACGTGGCAAAATGCTGAATACCGCATCAATGCCGTACTGGTGCACCACTTCCACGCCATCACCCAATACGCCAGCAATCCCAATCACCGGTACATTAAACTGCTTCGCCACCGACGCCACACCCAGCGGCGCTTTACCGCCTGCCGTTTGCGAGTCGATGCGCCCTTCCCCGGTAATCACCAGTGCTGCGCCCTGCACTGCCTGCGCAAGATTGACCGCATTCAACACAATCTCAATACCTGGTTTAATATCCGCATTGAGAAATACCGCCGCCGCAATACCCATACCGCCCGCAGCGCCGCCGCCCGCCATCTGGCAGACGTTGATTTCAGTTTGCTGTTGTAAAACACGGGCGTAATTTTGCAGCCCCTGTTCCAGCTCTTCGACCATTTCCGGCGTTGCCCCTTTTTGCGGGCCAAACACCGCCGCCGCGCCGCGTGCCCCTACCAGCGGGTTATCAACGTCACATGCTACTTCAATATGGCAATTCGCCAGACGCGGATCGCATTCATCCATCTCAATGCTTGCCACGCGCGCTAAATTACCGCCGTTAGCCACCAGCACCTGACCGTCGGCATCAAGGAAACGCACACCGAGCGCCTGCGCCATGCCCATACCACCGTCGACCGTCGCACTGCCACCAATGCCGAGAATAATATGGCGAATGCCGTTATCCAGCGCATGACGAATTAACTCCCCCGTACCAAAACTGGAGGCCAGCAACGGATTACGCTTTTCAGGCGCGACCAGCATCAGGCCACTTGCTGCCGCCATCTCAATCACCGCCGTTTTCCCGTCGCCGGTAAGGCCATAAAAAGCATTCACTTTTTCGCCCATCGGCCCGCAGACTTCAAGCGTCACGATGTTGCCGCCCGTCGCGGCGACCATCGCATCCACCGTCCCTTCGCCGCCATCCGCTATCGGCAAACAGATATAGTTCGCATCGGGAAAGAGGGTCGAAAACCCGGCTTTAATTGCCTGACAACATTTTTCTGCACTTAAGCTCTCTTTAAAAGAGTCTGGCGCAATGACAATCTTCATTATCAATCCTTTTTCAACAAATTATTCGATGCGTTCCCACGGAATAAGATTATCCATAAGAACAGCCAGTAAAATCCCGACCAGTAAGCCGTTACTGAGCAGAGGACGCAGCGTTAATGGAAGGTCTTGCAGATACACAGGCGGTAATGCCATTAAAAATATGCCGACAAATAACGGCAATGCGAGTCGATAAATATTGCGAGCGGTAAACGTTATTTGCTGGCTAAACACCAGCGCGGAAAAGAGTAAAGGCAGATAAGAAACCAGCATGACCGCACTACTCACGGGTAAAGGGATACTGCAAAACAGTCGTGTGAGTGCCGGAACCAGCGCCACCAGAAGGCAAATAACGCTGCCATAAATAAATGAACGCCGCGTGTAATCGCCAGTCTGGGTTAATAAACCAATGGATGAAACAAACGGTGAAAATGGAATTACCGCCAGAGGTACGGTTATCAGTGTCATAAATCCGGTCGCCACAAAGCTACGACGATAACGCGTATTCCCCGCGCCCTGCTGCGGATAAAAAACATCCGTGCCCCGAATCGCACCGTAGGTATTGCTGATATTTACCAGACCTGTAATCACCGCCGTCAGAATAATTCCCGGCGACAAAGCACCGCCACTGCCGAGCGGGAACCACTGCCAGTGCAACTCACCGGAGAGCGAGTGCGAAGAAGGAAAGCAAAAGTACCACAACAACCAGCCGGTTATGGTGCCGACCAGCAGGCCATAACGGGCAAAACGTTGCGGGAGGAAGATAATCATCCCCAGTACCAGGCACATCACCGCCACCGAGAGCGCGAACGGCGGTAACTGAATTTTAAAATTCGGGTCGGCTATGCCAAACGGCAGCCCGAGCATACCTTTGAAAAAGATAGTGGTCAGCTGCGCGCCCAGCATCAACATAAACAAGACCATCACCGACGGCGTAAATAACCGCGCCAGGCGATGGCCTAATCCGCTAAAACCAATCAACACCGTCAGCACGCCGGAGAGTGCAATCCCCACTGCCAGGCTGGTGGCGATATCGTTGATCGGTGTCCCGCGCGATGCTTCGCCAAGGGTGATAGTAAGGATGGTTCCCCACCACAGGCCACCTGGCCCTTCCATAATAGCGCGACGATGACCGCAGAACGCCTGAGCGAAGCAGGCCAGTGCGGTAGCAAGAAA
Organism: Escherichia sp. S10b; assembly: GCF_028421345.1. NCBI lineage: Bacteria > Pseudomonadati > Pseudomonadota > Gammaproteobacteria > Enterobacterales > Enterobacteriaceae > Escherichia > Escherichia sp. S10b. Next base: position 13,702 of record NZ_JAHZSO010000142.1, on the reverse strand, counting down.
AGCATATTGCGTGAGCGTAAGCAGGCTACTTTGCGGCAACTGAAAAGCAGAAAGTAGCGTAGGAGGAACCACAACCGTGTTGCAAAAAATAAAGAAAAACCACTGAAATCCTGATAACAGGCTTTCGCGGCTCACTGCAAAATTGAACATAAACACACCTTAACCGGAGAATGCCCGCCGCAAGGACGGGCATTGCAGGGGCCAGATTACTGCTGATGTTTAAGGATAAATTGACCTTTCGGCGCAACAGGGAAGCCCTGTTCAATGTCGTAAATCACATCACCACGTAAGATGGTTTTCGTGATACGCGCGCCAATGGTACGGCCAACATACGGGCTGACTTTGTGGCGATATTCCAGATCGTCATTGGTAAGAACATAGCTGCTATTCGGCTGAATGAAGACGAAGTCGGCATCTTTTCCTGGGGCGATACGGCCTTTTTGCTGCAGACCGAAAATATCTGCTGCGTTAGTCGCCATTAATTTGCCGAACATTGGCAGAGACATTCCGCGTTTCTGTACCGCTTCATCGAACATCACGTCCATACAGTTTTGCAGGCCGGCAATACCGCCCCATGCTTCCATGATGTTGCCGGCTTTCATTTCCGGAGGGCATGGTGAGTGGTCGGAAACCAGGCAGTCGATTTCACCGTTAAACAGTTTTTCCCACATGCCTTTCTGGTTTTCCAGATCGCGGATCGGCGGTGAACACTTCGCCAGAGTGCCGATTTCTTCGAACTGATCGGTATCCAGTACAAAGTAATGCGGGCAGGATTCACAAGTAACGTCCTGACCTTCCTGACGTGCACGAGTCACTTCTTCAACGCCTTCCGGGCTGCTGATATGGCAAACGTGCAGACGGCAACCGGCAACTTTCGCCAGATACAGCACGCGGCGAATCGCTTCCACTTCGGTAAATACCGGACGCGAAGCCACATAGTCATGGGCAGTTACGCGACCTTCACGTTTCGCTTCTTCGCCCAGTGCGTCACAGATCAGCGCGTTTTCGCAGTGCACCAGCACCGGCTGCCCCAGTTCGCCCAGCTTCTGCGCACCTTTGAAGAACTGCCAGTCGTTTACATCACGGAAGTCGTTGTCGATACCGCGATCGCCACAGGTCGCAACGAAGCATTTGAAGCCGACAACGCCCACTTCATCCAGCTCATGCAGACGGTCGATGTTGTAAGACACTAGGCCACCGAGTTGTGCCGCATCGATAGTCAGCTTGCCTTTAGCGGCATCGAACTTCAGTTCAATTGAAGCGCGGTCAACCGTTGCAGGCAGCTGGTTGAGCGGCATTTCGATCATGGTGGTGATACCACCTTTTGCCGCTGCGCGAGTACCGGTTTCATAACCTTCCCAGTGGCTACGACCCGGTTCAGAAATATGGGTGTGCGCATCAACCATGCCCGGCGAAACCACCAGACCAGACGCATCCATAACTTCTTTTGCATCGCCCAGATCCTGACCGATAGCAGCAATTTTCCCGCCTTTAACGGCGATATCTACAACGCGAGCTTCGTTTTCTAAAATAACGGTGCCGTTTTTAATGATTAAATCAAAAGACATAACAAACTCCTTGTAAAATACAGATTGGTTTTTAACTCAATGTTCAATATCGGGATTAATTAACCTATGGTTTTTTGCTCTCCTGTTTTTTCTGCTGTTGTACGTTTCTTTAATAAGGCGTAGGCCGCAAAGGCGACGATGACGCCGACAAACCATGAAACACGCGATAACGGTTCCATAAAGGGAATAAACTTACCGCCAAGAGATAAAATAACGGCCACCAGAGTTACTGAAAACGCGGTGAGGTTAAAACCGTTATCGTAATATTTATAATCGCCAGGTGCGGTGTACAGTTCATCAAGATTAATTTGCCCACGCATCACCACAAAATAATGTGCCATCATGACACCAATTACCGGACCCAGCATTCCGCCGATGATATCGAGGAACAGATAAATACTGTCCTGATTTTCCATTAATTTCCACGGGCAGATCAGCAGGCTGATAATACTGGCAATCAGTACGCCGTTTTTATAGGTCAGTTTTGTCGGTGCAATGGCAGCAATCTGATAACCGGCCGGAATAATATTACCGGTGGCGTTAGTGGAAATAGTCGTCATCAGAATAACCAGTACCGCAAAGAACGAGGCAAACAGGCTGTCCCAACGCTGAACAATATCCAGCACGTTCCAGGTGTCAGCGCCGTAGTGAATACTGGCTCCGGCAATAATACATACCCCAGCGACCGCAAACAGAATATAGGCCACAACTAAACCCAGCGTTTGCCCCAGCGCTTGCTCACGAAACGAGTGGGCGTTTTGCGTAAAGTCGGATGCGCTCACCGCCGGTGCCGCCCAGACCGCAACTACCGCGTTAATCACCACCAGGAACAAGAATCCACTGTTTTCTGCTTTCTGAATACCGCTCGGAATGTAGTCAAAGATTGGACCGAGCCCGACCAGCGAAATCGCCCAAATCGCCATACCGCCGAAAACGATATAGATGCACGGGTTAAGAATGGCAGTGAATTTATTTAAAACTTTGCCACCGCCAAAACCTATACCAACGTTGACCAGCCAGAAGAGTAAGAAAGTAATTAAGCCCGGTAGAGAAAGCCCTAACAGCGTGAAATCACCACCGAGAGTTAAAAATCCCGGCCAGATTTTGCCAATCAGAATCAAGCAGGCCAGTGACCCCGCGTAACATTGCAGGCCAAACCACATAATGGCAGCAATACCGCCTCTTAATAATCCGGGAAACAGTGCGCCACGTACGCCGTAAGAAGCACGCAGGATCATGGCAAACGGTACGCCGTATTTACTGCCCGCAGCGCCGTTTAATACCATTACCGCGGCAATGAAAAAGGCGCTGAGGATAATTGCCAGCATAATACTAAAGGTAGACAAGCCGAGAATAAAAAAGCCGCCGACCATCACATAATTGGGAACGTTATGAACCGAACCCATCCATAAGGTAAAATAGTTAAATGTTTTCCAGGTCCGCTGGCTTTGCGTTTTCGGCAATAGATCTTCGCTATAGCCGCGTTGCTGGAATAGTTTTCTCTGATGTTCCATAAATCCCTCTTAATTTCACGTATCGAATAACGTTGTTTTAATCTAGCTATGAGGAACAAATAAAATAAAAATATTATTTTTAATACTGAAGCAACATCTTTGGCTGCTTTCTTTTTTAATATTGCTGGCCGATTCATATTCTGATATCGGCCATTTTTATTGCGGGTATCAGGCCAGTTTATGATTCGCCATTAATTCCAGCGCCTGCACTAACGCAGAGTGATCCAACTGGCTGCCACCGTTTGCCGCACAGGTATTAAATAACTCCTGGCAGGTCGCGGTGTTTGGCAGATTCAGCGCAAGTGCTTTCGCACTTTGCAGTGCCAGGTTGAGATCTTTCTGGTGCAGCGCAATTTTGAAACCTGGATTAAAGGTGCGTTTAATCATGCGCTCACCGTGAACTTCCAGAATACGTGAGGAAGCAAAGCCGCCCATCAGCGCCTGGCGCACACGTACCGGGTCCGCACCGGCTTTTGAAGCAAATAGCAGGGCTTCAGAAACCGCTTCAATATTGAGCGCCACGATAATCTGATTTGCCACTTTGCAGGTTTGACCGTCGCCGTTACCGCCCACGAGGGTGATATTTTTACCGAGCAGTTCAAACAGCGGTTTAACACGTTCAAATACCGCTTCATCACCGCCAACCATAATCGACAACGTCCCTTCACGCGCACCGATTTCACCGCCGGAGACTGGCGCATCGAGATAATCGCCGCCCAGTTCATTCACCTGACGAGCGAAACGCTTAGTTTCAATCGGGGAAATGGAGCTCATATCAACAATGGTTTTGCCCTTCAGCGAGGCTTTGGTACAACCATTTTCACCGAACAGAACTTCTTCAACCTGTGGTGTATCTGGCACCATAATAAAAATGATGTCCGATGCTTCCGTTACCTGGCGCGCAGTTTCAACACTGACGGCACCCAGTGACAGTAATTCATCAGCAACCGGTCCAATGGTCGTGACATGCAGTTGATGACCGGCACGCGCCAGATTAATGGCCATCGGTGTACCCATAATGCCTAAGCCAATAAATCCCAGTTTCATAATTAACCTCTTTTAAATTTCGCTTTTCCTGAATTCAGACAACACGATCCCCTGCCAACTTAGCGGCCTAAAAAAGCATTGTCTGAATAGCGTTACGTTTTAACGGTACGGATCCATCCAGCGTAAACCAGCTTCCGTGGTGGTTTGGGGTTTATATTCACACCCAACCCAACCGTTGTAGTCAGAGTTTTCAATTACCGTAAAGAGATATTCGTAATTAATTTCTCCGGTTCCCGGTTCGCCGCGATGCGGATTATCAGCAATTTGCAGGTGACCAATTTTATCGGCCCACTGAGTCATGGTGTTGGTTAATTCACCTTCCATCCGCTGCATGTGATAAATGTCATACTGAATTTTCAAATTGCAGCAACCAACATCATCAATCAATTTCAGCGCCTGCCGAGTTCCGGTGAGATGGAAACCAGGAATATCAAAATGGTTAATAGGTTCAATCAGTAATAAAATATCTTCTTTCATCAGCATATTCGCGGCATAACGCAGGTTTTCTACAAGCGTTGCGTGAATCTGTTCACTGCTGAAACCAGCCGGCGTTTTACCGACCAGACAGTTAATTTTTTTATTCCCCAGCGCACGGGCATAACGAATCGCTGCTGCTACGCCATCCCGAAACTCTTCTTCACGGCCAGGAATACAGGCAATACCGCGCTCCCCCGCCGCCCAGTCACCCGCCGGTAGATTGTGCAGCGTATGTTCGAGTTTATTACTCGCCAGCACCTGTTTTAATTCTTCAATGTCGTAGTCATAAGGAAACATAAATTCAACGCCGCGAAAACCACACTGCGCAGCTTTCTCAAAACGGGCGAGAAAATCATATTCTCCAAATAACATCGATAAATTAGCAGAGAAACGTAACATTATTTATCTCCCTTATTCATAGTGCATGAAGCAGGTTTCAGTCGGTGCGTCCGCTGCGTTATCGGCGATATCTTCAAATTCCATGACGTTATCCAGTTCGCTGCCCATCGAAATATTGGTCACACGCTCGAGAATAACTTCCACGACTACCGGTACCCGATATTGCGCCATTAAGGCTTTCGCCTGTTCAAAGGCTGGCGCAATATCTTCCGGTTTGAAGACGCGAATCGCTTTACAACCTAAACCTTCCGCTACTTTTACGTGGTCGACGCCGTAACCGTTCACTTCGCTGGAGTTGATATTCTCGAAAGCGAGTTGCACGCAGTAGTCCATATCAAACGCGCGCTGCGACTGGCGAATCAGCCCCAGATAAGCGTTATTGACCAGTACATGGATGTACGGAATTTTGAACTGCGCGCCAACGGCTAACTCTTCAATCAGGAACTGGAAGTCAAAGTCGCCAGAAATCGCCACCACATTGCGTTTCGGATCAGCGGCACAAACCCCTAGCGCAGCCGGAATCGTCCAGCCTAACGGACCAGCCTGACCACAGTTGATCCAGTGGCGGTCTTTAAAGACATGCAGCATTTGCGCAGCGGCAATTTGCGACAGACCAATGGTGGTGACATAGCAAACATCACGTCCAAAAGCTTTGTTCATCTCTTCATACACGCGCTGCGGTTTCACCGGCACGTTGTCGAAGTGTGTTTTACGCAACAAAGTACGTTTGCGCTGCTGGCACTCAGCAACCCACTCTTTACGGCATGGCAGACGCCCTGCTTTTTGCATTTCCTGCGCCACTTCAACCAGCAGTGTCAGCGCCGCTTTAGCATCAGAGACAATCCCCAGATCCGGACACAGCACGCGGCCAATTTGCGTCGGCTCAATATCGATATGAACGATTTTGCGCCCTTCGGTGTATTTCTCTACCGAACCGGTATGACGGTTAGCAAAACGGTTACCGATACCAAACACCATGTCGGACGCCAGCAACGTTGCGTTACCGTAACGATGCGCGGTTTGCAGACCGACCATCCCGGCCATCAGTTCATGATCGTCCGGGATACAGCCCCAGCCCATCAGCGTTGGGATCACCGGAACGCTGGTCAGTTCAGCAAACTGTTGTAACAGTGCAGCTGCGTCAGCATTAATTACCCCGCCCCCGGCAACAATCACCGGACGTTCGGCCTGGATTAACATTTCTACAGCTTTTTCGATCTGCATACGGCTGGCAGCAGGTTTGTAGACCGGCAGCGGTTCGTACATGTCAGGATCAAACTCGATTTCCGCAACCTGAACGTCGAACGGTAAATCCACCAGTACCGGACCCGGACGACCAGAACGCATCAGGTGAAATGCCTGTTGCAGCACACGAGGCACCAGCGCCGCTTCACGTACTGTAACCGCCATTTTGCTGACCGGCTTGGCGATAGCTTCGATATCAACAGCCTGGAAATCTTCTTTATGCAGACGGGCGCGCGGAGCCTGGCCGGTAATACACAGAATAGGAATGGAATCAGCAGAAGCAGAATAGAGCGCGGTGATCATGTCCGTGCCCGCAGGACCGGAAGTCCCCAGACATACGCCGATATTCCCTGCCGTTGCGCGGGTATAACCTTCCGCCATGTGCGAAGCACCTTCCACATGACGCGCCAGAATGTGACGAATACCGCCGTGCTTACGCATCGCTGAGTAGAACGGATTGATTGCAGCTCCCGGAACGCCGAAGGCGGTGGTGATACCTTCTTTCTCCAGCACATACATTGCCGCGTCAACGGCTCTCATTTTTGCCATTTTATTCCTACCTCTATTAATTGGAAAATTTTTCCAACTTTCAAATTTTGTCAAAAAAACCCGCTCCGCAGAGCGGGATGCGACAGACATTATGGATGTGCTTTCAGTCCCAACGCCGTGCTGATATCGCGGGCGGTGTCTCTGACCAGCTCACCCTGACTGACAAAACGATCTTCTGTCAGTCTTGATGAAGGCCCGGAGATGGAGATAGCGGCAACAACACTACCTACATCATCGTAAATTGCTGAAGCTAAGCAATTCAGACCTACAACATGCTCTTCTTTATCTACGGTATAGCCCAGTTCACGCGCTTGTTCCAGGTCCTTCAGCAAGGTGGGCATATCCACAAGCGTAGTTGGCGTAAACTGCTGCAAACCGGTTTGCAGAATGATGCTCATCAACTCCTCTTCCGCCAGCGGATAAAGCAGCGCTTTGCCCGCACCGGAAGCATGCAGCGGCAGACGACTGCCCAGTGGCGCACACATCCTGACCATCGATTTACACTCTAACTGACCAATTAATACCGCTTCATTGCCGTTACGGATCGCGACATTGACCGTTTCGCCGGAAAGTAACATCAGGCGGCGCATAAACGGCCCGGCGACGGAGAGGACATCGCGGTTATGGATGTACGCTGCACCGACGTTAAAGACACCTAATCCTATATGCCACCAGCCTAATTGACTGTCCTGATAGACAAAATCCGCTGCCTGTAAAACCTTCAGCAAGCGAAAGGTCGTGGAGAGCGGCAAATCCAGATTGAGAGAAATATCGCTAACCGACGAACTTCCCCCACTTTTTTCCAAATATTGCAGAATCGCAATTCCCCGCTCTAACGCCTGTGCGCCCTTCTGTGCCACAGGCTCCGCCTGTCCTGGCCTGCCGCGCCGTCTAACTTCCGTCATACCTACGTTAACTCCGACCTACAAGTGAGCATAAACAATGAACAATTAGTTTATCTTATGCAAGTCGGTTGCAGGCGTCACGCAAAACAGAGTTCCTGTTCAGGAATACTTTCAACATCACAGTTGTCACTGCCGCCGCGATCGATGGTCAGAAAATCGGTGACGCGCTGCCAGGCGAAAAGTGGGTGATGCCAGACGTTACGATGGTAATTCACTCCCTGTTCGCCGTTGGTGATAAACGCCCGCAGCGTTGACAGGTCTGGTTTGTCGTCGCCTAACGCCACGACCACCACAAACACTTCACCTTTCATCGGGATAAAGGCCTGAGTGCCCAGCGGATGACGTTCGAGTTCGTGAATGGTCAGCGGCAGATTCGCCGGTTGCGCGCGGTTAATGCTGATAAGCGTACGGTCTTGCTCAAGAATCTCAACCAGCGCCAAATCGTGGTAACGCTCCACCAGGCCATTGTTAATATGGAAAAAATCCCGTTGCTGAGTTTCGATTACGTCGCCATAAGCACTAAAGGCTTCCTGACTTAACGGTAATACCTGAAGTTTCATCTTTTTGTCCTTGTAACATAATTCCGTTCAACCACCGCCGACCGGTCAGCTTGGTTTCAATAACAGGCAATCTAAAACCTTAAGAGAACAACATCAATACAAAAGCTGGAATATTTTTCCAAAACTAGATTTAGTCCACAAATTGAACAGGGTTATCATGTAAAAATACTGATAAATCAGAGGATAAGAAAATCACGCAACTTGCGGATTTAAAAGGGGATACCTGAAGATGTTCGATCCAGAAACCTTGCGGACTTTCATTGCGGTTGCTGAAACAGGAAGTTTTTCAAAAGCGGCAGAACGATTATGTAAAACCACGGCGACGATCAGTTATCGCATTAAACTTCTGGAAGAGAATACCGGAGTAGCGCTGTTTTTCCGCACGACTCGCAGCGTGACGTTGACAGCGGCTGGCGAGCATCTACTTTCCCAGGCCAGAGACTGGCTGAGCTGGCTGGAAAGTATGCCAAGCGAGCTGCAACAGGTGAATGATGGCGTGGAACGCCAGGTGAATATTGTCATCAACAACCTGCTCTACAACCCCCAGGCCGTCGCCCAGTTGCTGGCGTGGCTGAATGAACGTTACCCCTTTACCCAGTTTCACATCTCCCGACAAATCTTTATGGGCGTCTGGGATTCGCTATTATACGAAGGTTTTTCACTGGCTATCGGCGTCACGGGAACCGAGGCGCTGGCAAATACCTTTAGTCTTGATCCCTTAGGATCGGTGCAATGGCGCTTTGTCATGGCGGCGGATCATCCGCTGGCGAACGTTGAAGAGCCGCTAACAGAAGCGCAGTTGCGGCGCTTTCCGGCGGTCAATATTGAAGACAGCGCCCGCACCTTAACCAAACGCGTCGCCTGGCGATTGCCTGGGCAAAAAGAGATTATTGTTCCTGATATGGAAACGAAAATCGCCGCCCATCTTGCGGGCGTTGGCATTGGTTTTTTGCCAAAATCGCTTTGCCAGTCAATGATCGATAATCAACAACTAGTTAGCCGGGTAATCCCAACGATGCGCCCTCCTTCGCCATTGAGTCTGGCATGGCGCAAATTTGGCAGCGGCAAAGCGGTAGAAGATATTGTGACCTTGTTTACCCAGCGCAGGCCGGAAATCAGCGGATTTTTAGAAATTTTCGGCAACCCACGCAGTTAAAAATCAAGTTTCCTTGCGCGTTGGCGCGTAAAATAGCGCGCAAGCTGATTTGAGGTTCACTTTTAACTATGCAAGAGAGACACACGGAACAGGACTATCGTGCCCTGCTGATTGCTGATACGCCCATTATTGATGTTCGCGCCCCTATCGAGTTTGAGCAAGGCGCAATGCCCGCCGCTATCAATCTGCCGTTAATGAATAACGATGAACGCGCCGCCGTTGGCACCTGCTATAAACAGCAAGGCTCAGACGCAGCGCTGGCGCTGGGGCATAAACTGGTGGCGGGTGAAATTCGTCAGCAGCGCATGGACGCCTGGCGGGCAGCGTGCCTGCAAAATCCGCAAGGTATTCTCTGCTGCGCCCGTGGCGGTCAGCGCTCACATATTGTGCAAAGCTGGTTGTATGCAGCGGGGATTGATTATCCGCTGGTGGAAGGCGGTTATAAGGCACTGCGCCAGACCGCGATTCAGGCGACTATTGAACTGGCACAAAAACCGATAGTGCTGATTGGCGGTTGTACTGGCAGCGGTAAAACGCTGTTAGTGCAGCAACAGCCGAACGGTGTTGATCTGGAAGGGCTGGCGCGCCATCGCGGTTCGGCGTTTGGTCGCACGTTACAACCACAACTTAGCCAGGCGAGTTTTGAAAACCTGCTGGCTGCCGAAATGCTGAAAACCGACGCCCGTCAGGATTTGCGCCTGTGGGTGCTGGAAGACGAAAGCCGGATGATCGGTTCGAATCACCTGCCGGAATGCCTGCGCGAGCGAATGACTCAGGCGGCGATTGCGGTGGTAGAAGATCCGTTTGAGATCCGTCTTGAGCGCCTGAACGAAGAGTATTTCTTGCGTATGCATCATGATTTTACCCACGCTTATGGCGACGAACAGGGCTGGCAGGAATATTGCGAATACCTGCATCACGGACTTTCGGCGATTAAGCGTCGGCTGGGGTTACAGCGCTATAACGAACTCGCTGCCCAGCTGGATACGGCGCTGACAACGCAACTCACCACCGGCAGCACCGACGGTCATCTGGCCTGGCTGGTGCCGTTACTTAAAGAATATTACGACCCAATGTATCGCTATCAGCTTGAGAAAAAAGCGGAAAAAGTTGTCTTTCGCGGTGAGTGGGCGGAAGTGGCGGAATGGGTTAAGGCGCGGTAATGAGGGACGTATTTGTATTAGTCGCGACTTGATCTGACACATGGCCTTGAAAGGTTGAGAGTTACCGGTTTTGATATGAGTGTCGAATCCTTATCCAAAACAAGAGGTAACTCTCATGCTTCATACTGCCAATCCCGTCATCAAACACAAAGTCGGTTTGCTCAATCTGGCTGAAGAACTCAGCAACGTATCAAAAGCCTGTAAAATCATGGGCGTTTCGCGTGATACGTTTTATCGTTACCGCGAACTGGTCGCTGAAGGCGGTGTGGATGCGCAGATTAATCGTAGTCGCCGCGCTCCTAACCTTAAGAACCGTACCGATGAGGCAACTGAACAGGCTGTTGTTGATTACGCCGTCGCTTTCCCGACACATGGTCAGCACCGGGCCAGCAACGAGCTGCGTAAACAGGGGGTTTTTATCTCCGACAGTGGTGTCCGTTCTGTCTGGTTACTCCATAACCTTGAGAATCTCAAAAGACGATACTGAACAAATTTTATCAGGTGACGTTCCGTAAAAAGTTGTATGGAGTTCTCGATGCAGTCGGCGCGACTATCAGTACCCCCGCTGAACCCTGGACTATCGGGCCGCCGTACTGGGGCATGTCACCCTGGCGTGCCGCTGGTTTTCCGCTAATGGTTTATTTCCTCTTTCTTTCCCGGCAAGAATTTATTTTAATCCGGAAGGATTATTTATTTTCAGATAGGGACTCACATTAAACACGTAACATTTTAATTAATGCATGGCTGAATATGTATTACACAATGTCAGATATCGTAAAAGACCAGTGCAATTCTATGTAAACTCTCTGACTGTTCATTTTATTTGTTGTTTCAGGGTCGGAACTCACCCTCAATAAACAACTGAATACGAGTAGATATTCATCGTCTGAGCTATATGGCTTTACACAATAGCCGACATGTCTTTTCTCAGTCAGGAATTTTACTTTTCCTCACTACGAAGTTGACGACTTCGATATGGGATAGACTCTTAATTCAAGCAATTACTCTGCACAAGCATCAGGCAATCCAGCTCCAATATTTGTTATAAAATAATGCGTAACATTAATTTCACCAACAAAAAAAAGGTTTACACCATCCCCTTGCCCTGGTATCTTACCATATTTACACCACACTTTTTTTGTATCTGGATCATTCTTTGATACGATTTTCGCCACTTGTTCCCTGGCCCTCACTGTCAATGTTTTCTTAAACCTACCCCCATCATCATTTGTTAGGGAAAAATAAGAAAAAAAATAATCATCTTCTACATTTGTGTATATTGATATATCCACCGCTACGTGCGGAAAAAAATCTGGGAGCCATGTAAAAACTCCATCATTTTCTGGTATTGCCATATAGTTTATGTAATGTTTACTTACAAGAGATTCATCTTTGTATAAATAAAGATAAGTAATTACGCATAAAACAACAATGATTATAATAGCAAAAATAAATATTATCATCTTTGATAGATTACTTGAGATAGCCAGCATCTTGTAAAGCCTTTATCGTTTTTTTATGCTCTGGATTAATATAATCACTACATCTATCTGAGCAATCTGTTGTTGATGGACATGTCAACCCATGGTCATTTACAGCCAAGTCTTTTTTATTATCTTCAATCATTTCAGAATGGGATAGCTTTACTTTTCTGCCGTACATACCGAACAGATTTAACCCGTAATCTCTAATCTCTTTTTCATAACCCAGCCCTTTCGCCGATCGGCTAACACCAGCGTCATTTAATTTAGACACTCGACAAAATGCCATACAATGGAAAAATTGATCAGTCCCACCTAAATTTAATCTCTTCATATCTTCATAAGTATCAGATAATATATCCCATGCTCTTTGATGGTTTAGTTGATCTTTTCTTCTTATTAGCGCTACATCTGCGGGACTTAACCCTAATGGATCAATACCATTCACCGGATTCAGCGGGTACGCATACAGACTCCATCCCCCCCTCCAGCCCTATCGGGTCCTGAGTGATATACCGCCCCTGCAACGGATCGTAGTACCGGTTCCGGTTGTAGTACAGCCCCGACTCCTTATCATACTGCTGCCCCGGCAGCCGGTACGGCTGGTGCAGGTGATGCGGGTTCTCCTCATTAAGCTGGTTGCCCCATTCATCATATTCCGCGCTCCACGCCGTATTGCCGTCTTCACTGATAAGCGCCAGCGGCAGGCCCCGGTGGTCACAGTGATAAAGATGTATTTTTCGCTCAGGCAAATAAACCGGCTCTATCTGTGCCGCCAGCCGCTCCACCGTCAGCCCGCACTGCGCAAGCCACTGGCGGCTTTCACTGCTCACGCAGTTTGCCCGGATTTTCCCCTCCAGCCTGTCCAGCAGCCCCACCAGTTCAGCCGGGAACACCACACCGTGACCGTCTTCGCTCCCTTCCTGCTGTATCTTCTCCGCCAGGCTGCGGCACTGCGCTTTCTCCCGTTCACCGTTGTCTGTTTCGATGCGGATGAGCGGCGCGAAGCTCCCCGGCTGGTATACCGTCTGGATACGCGTGGTGTCGGTCTGTACCGTCGTCAGCCTGTCGCCGTCCCAGCCGTACCATGTCTCCTCCGGTTTACGCGACAGCGACATCCACCCCGTCAGGTCACGCTCCCGCCGCCATACCCGTTTCGCCATTCGCCGTCCCAGCGGGTCGTAGAGGTAGCGGCTCTCGACCAGTGGCTCGCCATGCTGTATCCGCGTGTGGAACACCAGGCGGTGCTGGCTGTCGTAGTGGTAGTAGTGGGTCCGCTCGTCGTCCGTCCGTATCACACCCGTCGGGATGCGGTCCGTCTTCTCCGTCAGTCTGCCGTATTCATCATAGTGGTAAACATAGTGCGCATCCTCTGCGATGCGGTTATCCGGCCACGCCGTGAGGGTACTGTCCGGGTGCAGCTCCGGGTCCGGCAGGCGGTTTCCCGCCGGGTCGGTGGCATACGGGATGCGGATGTCCAGGTCCGGTGCGAGGGTGCGCACGCTCTCCAGCCTGCCCGTGGCACTGTAGCCGTATTCCCGCGTCTGTCGCGGGCCGCTGATGCGCACCAGGTCGCCGTTGTCATTCCACCCGTAGTCACGGTCATACACCAGGCTGTTCAGGTGCTGGCTCTGTAAC
>NZ_JAHZSO010000141.1:0-559 GCF_028421345.1 Escherichia sp. S10b | reverse complement strand
CAGCGATGCAGAACGGTCTTCTGCCCGTATGCAGCGTTTTATGGAGCGTCAGACTCAGGCCGCCCGGCAGACAACGCAGGCGGCTTCTTCGGCTGCAACAGCCGCATCCGTTCATGCGCAGACGGTGGAGAAGAGCGCACAGGCTCATGAACGCATGGCCCGCGAGGTGGAGAAAACCCGCCAGCGCATGGAGGCGCTGAGCCAGAAAATGCGCGAGGAACAGGCGCAGGCCATGGCTCTGGCGGAGGCTCAGGATAAAGCGGCTACTGCGTTTTATCGTCAGATTGACAGTGTGAAACAGGCCAGTGCGGGGCTGCAGGAATTACAGCGTATTCAGCAGCAGATCCGACAGGCCAGAAACAGTGGCGGGATTGGTCAGCAGGATTATCTGGCGCTGATTTCTGAGGTTACGGCGAAAACCCGTGTTCTTACACAGGCTGAGGAAGAGGCTACCCGACAGAAAGTGGCGTTTATTCGTCAGCTTAAAGAGCAGGCAACCCGCCAGAATCTTTCTTCTTCTGAGTTGCTTCGTGCTAAGGCTGCCCAGCTGGGGGTAAGC
>NZ_JAHZSO010000140.1:0-2717 GCF_028421345.1 Escherichia sp. S10b | reverse complement strand
CGGGTAGCACTGTTTCACATCGATGATTTCGGTGTATGACGACCAGAGCGTTTTGTTCTGCAGCTGGTCTGTGGTGCTGTCCGGTGTCATCCTGCGCATACGGATATTAAACGGGCGCGGCGGCAGGTTACCCACCACCACCGAGGCCAGATACTGCGAGGTGGTTTTGCCCTTAATGGTGATGTCTTTTTCCGTCACCCAGCCACCGTTACGTTGTATCTGAACCAGCAGGCGGACTTCCGACGGATTCCTGTCTCCCTTTGAGGTGGTTTCCACCAGTGCCTGCACACCGAAGGTAAAGCGCAGACGGTCGATGTTTGCCGACGTGATGGTCCGGGTGATCGGCGTGTCGTATTTCACTTCCGTACCCAGCACAGTCTCGGAGCCGGAGGATTCAAAACCCTCCGGCGGTGTCTGCTCCTGCTCACCGGCCCGGAACACCACCGTGACACCGGAGATGTTGGTATTCCCCTCAGTGTCCAGCACTGGCGTACTGTTCAGCAGCACGCTTTTTAATCCATCCACCGGACCTTCAATCGGCCCTTCACTGATGGCATCAATCACACTCAGCAACTGCGTGGACTTCAGGTTGTCCTTCGCTTCGCGCGGAGTATGCCCCTTACTGCTGCCTTTACCCATTCCTCACGCTCCATAAACGACAAAACCGCCCGGAGGCGGTTTCACATAAACGTTTTTCATCAGCGACCAATCACCACAACCTGACCACCGTCCCCTTCGTCTGCCGTGCTGATCTCCTGAGAAACCACCCGCGACCCCACACGCATTTCACCGTACAGAACAGGCAAAACATTGCCCTGAGCAACCATGTTATCCAGTGAGGAAAAATAGGTGTTCTGTTTGCCGTTATCTGTACTGGCTGCCGTGGACGTCCTGGCTTTCGGTGCCAGCATCTGCGCCACACCGCCCAGGATCATACTGGCCCCTGCCGCATACATGCCCGATACAGCCGCGGCACCCAGCCAGCCCACAGGGTTCCACCATGCCACCGCAATCAACGCCGCCCCCAGCACCACCTGAAACACACCGCCACTTTTAGCTCCCGCCAGACGCGGCACGATATGGATCACGGCACCATTTGCCAGCGGCTCATTAAGACGGGCAGATAATTCGGTTTCACCTGCATCACGCCCGGCAATGCGCACCTGATACCAGCCGTCATTCAGTTTCTGACGAAACGCCGGGAGCTGTGTGGCCAGCGCCCGGATGGCTTCGGCCCCCGTTTTCACACGAAGGTCGATGCGGCGGCCAAATCGTTGCAAATCCCCGTAAAGGCAGATGCGTGCCATGCCCGGTGACGCCAGAGGGAGTGTGTGCGTCGCTGCCATTTGTCGGTGTACCTCTCTCGTTTACTCAGTTGTTCAGGAATATGGTGCAGCAGCTCGCCGTCGCCACAGTAAATGGCGGCATGATTCGGCACCGATGAACCAAAACAGCACAGCAGCACGTCGCCAGGCTGCGCCTCTGTCAGTGGGACACGGTAAAAACCCGTTGCCTCCATATTGTCAAGATAGAGATTCTGGCCGTGACGCCACCAGTCATCCCCGCGATGAAAATCCGGCATCTCAATTCCCGCCAGATGGTAAGCGTCCCGGAACAGCGTGTAACAGTCCGTCACCCCGTGCTCAAAGCGCCGCCCGGTGAGATGCGGCACACAGCGGAATTTATGAATCGCCCCCCGGCAGACCAGCCACCACGGCAAATCACTCTGCACCTGCAGCCGCCGGTCGGCCTCACTCAGCCAGGGCAGACCACCGGGGTGGCTGTGGACCAGCGCCACAATCTCTCCCTGCATTTCTGCACTCAGCCAGTCCTCCGGCGACATCCGGAAATACGCCTCCGGCTCACCAGAGATATTCACGCAGGGAAAATATCTTTCCCCCTCCGGTGTTCTCACCACGAAGCCGCACGACTCCGCTGGCGCACATCGCCGGGCGTGCGCCAGAATCGCTGATTCTGTCTGTGTCATGGTATTTACTGCGAAAGTTTGTTAATGGAAAGGAAGCCGCCAAAGTTGCCGACGTTATTGCGGAACTTACAACCGCTCAGGCATTTGCTGCATTTATCCTTCGTGATATCGGACGTCGGCTGATCATATTCATCCGCGACCGCCGGACCGTGATAACCGCACTCATCACCGCGATAGGTCCAGGTGCAGGTATTAGCCAGCATGATGCGCCCCGGAAAAACGGCACCATCCGTTTCCGTCGGTGTGGACAACACAAAGGAGGCACTGACCGCACTCAGTTCGCTGCACTGCTCGATGCGCCAGCGGCTGATCACCTCCTGCTCCGGATCGGCGTCGCTGTTTCCGTTGACGAAGTTCACCGCATCCAGAAAACGGGCGTAAACCTTACGCCTGACCACCGTTCCGCCGACCAGACTCTGCAGGTCTTCCGCCATCCCGGTGACCATGCCGTGCAGGTTAGAAACCGTCAGTGTCGGACGGGCAGCACTGCCCTTGCCGTTCAGTTCAAATCCCGTCCCCTGAATGGGGTATGCCTGATACTGCCGCCCCTGCCAGGTAACCGGCTCACCTTTTTCGTTCTGCTCATTACAGAAAAAATAACGTTCTCCACCGACCTCTGTCAGATCGATTTCCCAGAGCACCACCAGGGCTGACTGAGTGAGGCGTGTCGTCTCATGATGTGTTTCCTGTGGAATATCCTGCATCAGAGCCTCCTATGCCACGACCTGTT
>NZ_JAHZSO010000139.1:0-3918 GCF_028421345.1 Escherichia sp. S10b | reverse complement strand
CTCGTTGGCCGCGGTGGTGACTAGGCTGTGGGTCAGGCCACTCTTGGCATCGACACCAATGTGGGCCTTCATGCCAAAGTGCCATTGATTGCCTTTCTTGGTCTGATGCATCTCCGGATCGCGTTGCTGCTCTTTGTTCTTGGTCGAGCTGGGTGCCTCAATGATGGTGGCATCGACCAAGGTGCCTTGAGTCATCATGACGCCTGCTTCGGCCAGCCAGCGATTGATGGTCTTGAACAATTGGCGGGCCAGTTGATGCTGCTCCAGCAGGTGGCGGAAATTCATGATGGTGGTGCGGTCAGGCAAGGCGCTATCCAGGGATAACCGGGCAAACAGACGCATGGAGGCGATTTCGTACAGAGCATCTTCCATCGCGCCATCGCTCAGGTTGTACCAATGCTGCATGCAGTGAATGCGTAGCATGGTTTCCAGCGGATAAGGTCGCCGGCCATTACCAGCCTTGGGGTAAAACGGCTCGATGACTTCCACCATGTTTTGCCATGGCAGAATCTGCTCCATGCGGGACAAGAAAATCTCTTTTCTGGTCTGACGGCGCTTACTGCTGAATTCACTGTCGGCGAAGGTAAGTTGATGACTCATGATGAACCCTGTTCCATGGCTCCAGATGACAAACATGATCTCATATCAGGGACTTGTTCGCACCTTCCTTAGAGAAATTTGCTCAGCTTGTTGATTATCATATGGCTTTTGAAACTGTCGCACCTCATGTTTGAATTCGCCCCATATTTTTGCTACAGTGAACCAAATTAAGATCATCTATTTACTAGGCCTCGCATTTGCGGGGTTTTTAATGCTGAATAAAAGGAAAACTTGATGGAATTGCCCAATATTATGCACCCGGTCGCGAAGCTGAGCACCGCATTAGCCGCTGCATTGATGCTGAGCGGGTGCATGCCCGGTGAAATCCGCCCGACGATTGGCCAGCAAATGGAAACTGGCGACCAACGGTTTGGCGATCTGGTTTTCCGCCAGCTCGCACCGAATGTCTGGCAGCACACTTCCTATCTCGACATGCCGGGTTTCGGGGCAGTCGCTTCCAACGGTTTGATCGTCAGGGATGGCGGCCGCGTGCTGGTGGTCGATACCGCCTGGACCGATGACCAGACCGCCCAGATCCTCAACTGGATCAAGCAGGAGATCAACCTGCCGGTCGCGCTGGCGGTGGTGACTCACGCGCATCAGGACAAGATGGGCGGTATGAACGCGCTGCATGCGGCGGGGATTGCGACTTATGCCAATGCGTTGTCGAACCAGCTTGCCCCGCAAGAGGGGCTGGTTGCGGCGCAACACAGCCTGACTTTCGCCGCCAATGGCTGGGTCGAACCAGCAACCGCGCCCAACTTTGGCCCGCTCAAGGTATTTTACCCCGGCCCCGGCCACACCAGTGACAATATCACCGTTGGGATCGACGGCACCGACATCGCTTTTGGTGGCTGCCTGATCAAGGACAGCAAGGCCAAGTCGCTCGGCAATCTCGGTGATGCCGACACTGAGCACTACGCCGCGTCAGCGCGCGCGTTTGGTGCGGCGTTCCCCAAGGCCAGCATGATCGTGATGAGCCATTCCGCCCCCGATAGCCGCGCCGCAATCACTCATACGGCCCGCATGGCCGACAAGCTGCGCTGAGCCATGGCTGACCACGTCACCCCCAATCTGCCATCGCGCGATTTCGATGTGACAGAGGCGTTTTATGCGAAGCTGGGCTTTGCGACGAGTTGGAAGGATCGCGGCTGGATGATCCTGCAGCGCGGCGGTTTGCAGCTCGAATTCTTCCCCTATCCTGACCTCGACCCAGCTACGAGCTCGTTCGGCTGTTGCCTGCGGTTGGATGATCTCGATGCCATGGTGGCATTGGTGAACGCGGCGGGAGCCGAGGAAAAAAGCACCGGCTGGCCGCGCTTCAAAGCTCCGCAACTGGAGGCGAGCGGCCTGAGGATCGGCTACCTGATCGATCCCGACTGCACGCTGGTGCGGCTGATCCAGAACCCCGACTGACCGCATGCCCGCGAAAATCAAGATTTGCGGGATCAGCACACCCGAGGCGCTCGATGCGACCATCGCGGCGCGGGCGGACTATGCCGGGTTGGTGTTCTATCCAGCGTCGCCCCGTGCGGTTACGTCGAATGTCGCGGGCGCTTTGACATCGCGCGCAGCTGGCCAGATCGCCATGGTCGGTTTGTTCGTCGATGCGGATGATGCTGTCATCGCCGACGCACTGGTGGCAGCCAAGCTGAACGCGCTGCAGCTGCACGGTTCGGAATCGCCCGAACGCGTGGCCCAGTTGCGCGCGCGGTTTGGCAAGCCGGTGTGGAAGGCGCTGCCCGTCGCCAGCGCCAGCGATGTCGCACGCGCCGCAGCCTATGCCGGGGCGGCGGACTTGATCTTGTTCGACGCCAAGACCCCCAAAGGCGCGCTGCCCGGCGGCATGGGGTTGGCGTTCGACTGGTCGCTGCTGGCCGGATATCGCGGTGCCTTGCCGTGGGGGCTGGCAGGCGGGCTAAATCCGACGAATGTTGCCGAGGCGATTGCGCGCACCGGAGCGCCGCTGGTCGATACCTCCAGCGGCGTCGAAAGCGCGCCGGGCGTCAAGGATACCGACAAGATTACCAATTTCGCCTTTGCGGTGCGCTTGGCCTAAATCGCGTCGATCAATAGGCGTCGTTCAGCGCAAAGATCGGCTTGCGGGTGCGCCACTGCCCTCGGGTGAAGTCGGGAAAATCTAACGTGCGATTGCCCTCAGCAATCGATTGTTCCGACAGAGGCGTGATCGCGCTCCAGGCCAGCGCGTCGTAAATGTCGATTGGCATCGGGGCCTTGGCCTTCAGCGCCTCGACAAAAGCGTGGATCACGAACCAGTCCATCCCGCCATGCCCGGCCCCTGCCGCCAGATCGGCGTAGCGTTTCCATAGCGGGTGATCGTATTTCGCAAACCAGCCCTCGGCAGGCTCCCAGCGGTGCGGCTGTGGGCTCTTGCCCTCCAGATAGATCGACTTGTTGACGTCCATCCACAGCCCCTCGGTGCCTTGCACCCGAAAGCCGAGAGAATAGGGGCGCGGCAGCGAGGTGTCGTGGCACAGCATGATCGTTTCACCATTAGTGCAGCCGATCATGGTGTTGACCACATCACCCAGTGCGAATTTCACCTCGGCGTTGGGATGATCGGCAGAGCCGTTCTTGACGACATAATCATGCAGCCCGCGCGCCTTACAGCCGAAGCCGCCAGCGCCCGCTTCGCCCGGCAACGCGACCTTCAGGGTGCGGGTCTGCGGCGGGTAGCACACGCCGGCATCGGCGCAGCCCTGGTACTTCACGGTCAGGGTGGTCGCGCTCGCGCCGGCCGCGGGCGTGCCGGTGAGGGTGCCGAGCAATTCCTTGCGGTAGGTTTCGACGTCGCCGAAGAATTCGTCGCGGTAGGCCTTGCCCTTCGGCAGCGCCATGGTCGCGCCGGTGAAGGCGGCATCGGCCTTGACCGAGGTGCGGTGCCGGTACAGGTAATAGCCGTCGGCGATCCGCCAGCGCACCTCGATGCGGTCCGGCGCGGTGGCCTGCGCGGACAGGACGAAGACCTCGTCGACCGGCGGCAGTTCGAAGTCCTGGGCGACGGCCGAGGTCGCGGGCAGCGCAAGCAGCAGGGCGAGCCCGGCCAGCCAGCGGCGCAGGCGGATCGTGGATGCGGTCATTGGCTCAGTTTACCGGTCGGCTCTCGGCGGCCAGCCATTGCAGGTATTCGGGCAGGCCGGACGCGGCTTCGACCGCGAGCAGCTCCGGGAGTTCGTAGGGATGCAGTTGGCGCAGGCGTTCCTGCAGGGCGGGGGGCACTGTTGCAAATAGTCGGTGGTGATAAACTTATCATCCCCTTTTGCTGATGGAGCTGCACATGAACCCATTCAAAGGCCG
>NZ_JAHZSO010000138.1:0-5366 GCF_028421345.1 Escherichia sp. S10b | reverse complement strand
GGACCAGGAAAAAACTTGCAGGCCATAACAGTATCTACGTGAACTCTGCAATATATTGAATTTGCATGCTTTTGTAGGCCGGATCAGGCGTTTACGCTACGTCCAGCACAAGTATTTCCCTGTCTGTTTGCCGACAGACGCATATGCTCTAACCCTCATTGATCCTATGTTACCCTTGTTTGCCCGTCCGCCACTGGACGGGCTTTTTTTTAGCTGGCTAACTGCTGACAGAAAGCCTGCAACGTCTCTTCCGGCATACCAATCTGCCGCGCTGCATCACAAATGGCCTGCCAGCTTCCCGCATCCAGTGGAATCCCCTGCTTCTGCCGTTCGCGACGCGTGTTCACTTCCCACTCGCCCGGTAGCAAAATCGGCTTATCATCATCATGCGGCGAGGCTTTCACCCACTCGGCAAAGGCTTCGGTCTGCGCGTTACAATCCGGCGCGCCGAAGAGTTCCGGGTTGATGATGATAGTGGTCATGCAGTTAAGAATGGCATCGGGACTGGTTTGTAACGTTTCCTGATGCGTCGTTTTACCGCCAGAAAGCGCCCCGCCAAGAATTTCACACATCGCTGCAAGGGCGTAGCCTTTATGTTCGGCAAAGGTCAACAGCGCCCCCAACGGCGACTCCTGCATTACCGCCGGATTGGTCGTCGGCACGCCGTTAACGTCAATCAGGCAACCTGGCGGCACGGGGACGCCTTTATGCCAGGCGACGCGAGTTTTACCAAATGCGATGGCGCTGGTGGCGTAATCAAGCAACAGCGGGAAATTATCTTTACGAGGGAAAACCACACAGAACGGATTGGTGCCAAAGCGGCTGTCGCGACCGTGGAACGGCGCGACCATTGGAATACCGACCACGCTAACAAAGTGGATAGAGACAAACCCCGCCGCTGCACACTGCTCCGCCCAGTAACCGATACGGCCGATATGATGCGAGTTATGTAGCGCCACGGCGGCAATACCGTGCTTATGCGCTTTCTCAATCCCCAGCGCCATCGCTTCATGTGCCGCGACCTGACCAAATGCGCGATCGCCATCGAGCGTGACCGCCGCCCCCGACTCTTTAACGGTTTTGGCATGATGGTTAATTTGCAGGTGCCCCTGACTCCAGGAGCGTACATAGCTTGGGATCATGCCAATACCATGTGAATCATGCCCTGCCAGGTTTGCCGCGATTAAATGATCGGCAACTAATTTCGCTTCTTGTTCCTCGCTACCCATCTGACGAAATACAGCCTGAATAAAACTGTGCAGCGTCTGAGCATCAAAGCGATGACCACTTTCCATGGTTAACTCCTGTTTATGTTATGTGTTTGTTGTTTTTTTATGCTGCACGCCGGGCGCGGGAAGGTCAATAAAGATGCAGGAATTTCATATTGCGGTGGGGTAAAAGCCGGATGACATGGCTCATCCGGCTGAGAAAAGAATTAAAATGCCTGATTAACGCGCGCCAGGCCGTCGCTGATAGTTGCCGCTTCACCCGTAGCCACCAGGCAGCAAGCCATCTGGATTTTCAGCGATTCGGGAATCGGTTCGCTGCCAGCAAGGCAACGCTCAATCCACTGCGCCGTGGTTTCCGGATCTTTTGCTTGTGGCAGTAACTCGCTACCAGCAGGGTCCTGTTTTTCATACAGCACCCGCATCCCTTCACGGTCAATGAGATTGATCTGCGGGCAGCGCTGCGGATTAGCATACACTTCACCTTCAGTACCATGCATTAGTAGCGCCCGCCCGCCGATATCGCTAAAGAACTTCGCGACGCGTCCAATGTATTCCGGATGCGAAACGCTGGAAAGACGCAGCGCCTCACCTTCGGCAAATGGCGTCGCCAGTTTCGCCAGGGTATGTGCACTGTTACGCACGCCCATCCGCCAGCGCATCGCCAGTTGTTTTTCCAGCGGCGGGCAAAACGCGCCGACTGGCATAAACACCGGTTGATGTTCGTCGAGCTTCGCCTGCGCCTGCCCGCCGTGCAACGTTGGCGTAATACCCATCAATTCAAAAATGGTTTCAGTCAGCACGCGGGTTGGATCTTCGCTAACCCCGTGAACCACCACAGGAAAACCGAGTTTGTGCAGGAGAATCGCCAACAACGGCGTCAGGTTGGCCTGTTTACGCGCGCCGTTGTAACTGGGGATGACAATCGGCATCGGCTTGCCTGCTGGCGGCGTCAGCTTGATGGTGTGATTTTGCATGGCTTCGTAAAAGCCGAGCATCTCTGCTTCCCCTTCTCCTTTGATACGCAGCGCAATCAATACGCCGCCCAACTCAAGGTCAGGGACTTCACCATTGAGCATATGGGCATACAGACCGCGCGCAGTATCCCGGTCTAAATCGCGCGCGTGGTTTTTCCCGCGCCCGATCTCTTTAATGATTTTGCGATAGTCCATTTACGACTCCTTACCTGACTCACATCATTAACGCCGCCGACGGCGTGGGGATTTCGTTTTTTCTTTCTTTTTAACTATACCTTCAGGGACTTCCGGTTGCTCTATCGGAAATACCGGTAATGCATCCAGTAGTCGCTTGCCATAATTTTTGGTCAGCAAGCGTTTGTCGTAGATAACCACTTCGCCCCAGCAACCGTGGCTTCGAATCAGTCGCCCAACCTGCTGAATCAGGTTAAACGAGGCGCTCGGCAGGCTTTGCACCTCAAACGGATAGCGGTTGAGGCTTTTCAGCCATTCCCCTTCGGTGATCACCACCGGGCTGTCGATGGGCGGAAAAGCGATTTTGTGGATATGCACCTGGCTGAGCAGATCACCTTTCAAATCAAGCCCTTCGGCAAATGACTGTAAGCCCACCAGCACACTATGCTCACCGTTGGCAACGCGTTTGCGGTGCAGTTCAACTAAGCGATAACGCGGCTGATCGCCCTGCACCAGCAGCATCAGGCGTAAATCCGTCACATAGTCGAGAAAGCGCTGCATCGCCCGTCCGCTGGCAAACAGTACCAACATACCGAGATGTTTTTTGCTCTCCACCTGCTCACGGAAAAAGGCCGCCATTTCGGCAATATGCTGCTCTTCGTTGTCGATGGAAGGCTCAAAGCGCATCCGGGGAATAACAATTTTGCCCTGTTCGCAGTGGTTAAAGGGGGAATCCAGCGCCACAAAACGGTCGCCCGCTTTCTCTTTCAGCCCGCTCATCTCCTGCAAACGCGAAAAACTGTTCAGCGAACGCAAGGTTGCGGAGGTGACAATAATGTGCGGAATACTGCGCCACAGCAGCCTTTCCAGCTGATCGCTGACACGTATCCCCACGCAGTGAAACCAGAGATGCAGCTGCCCTTCGCGCTCTTCCCGCGTCGCCCATTTGGTCACCGGCGCACCGGAAGATTGCGCCAGAGACGCCAGCCGCCAGAGTTTGCTTTGCGCCTCGAACATCCCCAACGCGCGGTTCATCTGCAAAATCAACCGATGCAGACGCACAATATCGTGGCTGCCGGTTTTCTCACTTAAATCGTTAAGAAATAACTCCGCCAGACCACGCAGCATCTCGGTGAGTTTTGCCAGCCGCTGGCAGATCTCCAGCACTTCATCAGGCAGTTCGCCCATCGCAAAACGGTGCTCTGCCTCCTGCCCGGCAGGCATGTAGAGATTGAGAATGTTGTTTAACGAGGCGATAAGCTCATACAACTCTTCACAATGCGCATTCAAACGTTCAGGGATCGCCAGCGGTGGGATGGTCTTCGGGCGAAACTGCTCCATGCAGGTAGCGACCAGTTTCGTGAACAAGTCCAGCTGTAGTCGATACCAGGGCGCGGTGATTTCGGCACTCATCTCCAGCGCATCCCGGGCCACATCTGGCAGGTGATGACCTTCGTCCAGCACCAGCAGCAGATTTTTCGGGTCAGGTAGTACGGCTTCGCTTTCCATCGCCGCCATCACCAGCGCATGGTTTGCCACCACCACTTCCGCTTCCTGAATCTCCCGACGAGCAACAAAAAACGGGCATTCACGATAGTAGTAACAGTTGCGGTTGAGGCAGCTGGCTTTGTCGGTACTTAAACGACGCCAGAGATCGTCATCTATAGCGATATCAGTATGATCGCGCAGACCATCCCATTTATAAGTGTCGAGATCGCCCTTCAGCTTCGCACAACGTTTTTGCTCTTCCTGATTATTTGGCGTCAGTTCGTCGTCAAGAAACGCCAGCAGATCCTGTTGCGTGGGCTCAGTGCTGGCGAGCGCCGTCAGATTACGCGGGCAAACGTAGCGCCCACGCCCAAAAGCGGCAGTGAATTTAAGATCGGGAATGATCTTTTTCAGCAGCGGTAAATCTTTGCTGTAAATCTGATCCTGCAACGCCACGTTGGCGGTACTCACCACCAGCGTTTTTTGCTCTTCGCGGGCAATGGCGATGCCGGGGATCAAATAGGAGAGCGTTTTCCCAACGCCGGTGGGGGCTTCAATCGCCAGATGCCGCCCTTCTTCTCCGGCCAGCGTTTTGGCGACGTCCGCAATCATCTGCCGCTGCGGCGCACGGGGAATAAAGTCGGGGATCTGTTCCTGAAGCGCCTTATACCAGGCGGCAATTTGCGCTTTAAGCGCGGCGGTTAATGCCATGAGAAAACCTGAAATACTGTATAAACAGCCAATATTGTGGCATTTTTCGGTTTTCAGGGGTAATGGTTTTTCTGTTTCTGGAAAGCGGCTCGCAATAACCACCAACATAATGCGGTTTAATGCCCGTTCGAGCACAAAGGATCCAACACGTCATGCAAGACACCATCATAAATTTCTACAGCACCAGCGATGACTACGGTGATTTTTCTAACTTTGCCGCCTGGCCCATCAAGGTTGACGGGAAAACCTGGCCCACCTCAGAACACTATTTTCAGGCACAAAAATTCCTTGATGAAAAATACCGCGAAGAGATCCGTCGGGTTTCTTCCCCTATGGTCGCCGCACGCATGGGGCGCGATCGTTCTAAGCCTCTGCGTAAAAACTGGGAGTCGGTCAAAGAACAGGTGATGCGAAAAGCACTTCGCGCTAAATTCGAACAGCATCCAGAACTGCGTGCGCTCTTGCTGGCAACCGCGCCCGCAAAACTGGTTGAGCATACGGAAAACGATGCTTACTGGGGAGACGGTGGTAATGGTAAGGGCAAGAATCGACTGGGCTACCTTTTAATGGAGTTGCGCGAACAATTGGCTATAGAGAAGTAACGTCTCGGTGGCTTATGGGCGGTAAAACAGATAAATTTTTTCCCGTGTTCTCAAATTGCTGACAAGTGCTTGTTGTGAAATGCCGGATGCGGCGTAAACGCCTTATCCGGCCTACAAAAGCATGCAAATTCAATATATTGCAGAGTTCACGTAGATACTGTTATGGCCTGCAAGTTTTTTCCTGGTCC
>NZ_JAHZSO010000137.1:0-778 GCF_028421345.1 Escherichia sp. S10b | reverse complement strand
ACTTTTCGTCCATGGCGGTGACCTCTGGCGATTAAATACACCATTATCATGCCTTCAGCCACCACAACAAGGGAAGACCCATATGCATACAGCTATATTGATCGGAGGTTTTTCATGCCTAGACACTATGAAATTGACTCAGCCTGGCGTGCGAGCATTAAGCGTGAGCCGAACGGTCGTCAGACAGTTACGACAGAAGCCTTTGTCAGCCAGCTTGCGCTGATTAATTTTCACTGGAGTTGTCGCCAAGCAAATCAGTGGATTGAAACCTACGTGACCGTTTTTAAAGACATTTCCACTCAGGAAGGAGAGAACCGGACATTCATGCTTTTTAACCCCAACGGAGGCCGTTAAAAATGGGTTTTCCATCGCCAGCAACCGACTACCAGGAAAACAGGCTGTCACTCGATCAGCACTGTAATACAGGAGCGCCGGGAGTATTCTTTTTTCGAAGTGATACCTACTCTTTCCGGGAAGGGATAAAGCCTGGTGCGCTGCTCATAGTAGATTTTGGGGGCACGCCCGTTGACGGGTCTTTGGTGCTCTGTGTCCTGGAACAAGAATTCAGGATCATGCGATTGCGACTACACCCCAAGCGGTGTCTCCAGGAACTCGATAAGCTGGATAACTTCAGGGCTATACCTGATGACGATGAGGACGGGTTGGAGGTCAGGGGGGTCATTACGCACATTGTGGCACTGTTGCAAAGTTAGCGATGAGGCAGCCTTTTGTCTTATTCAAAGGCCTTACATTTCAAAAACTCTGCTTACCAGGCGCA
>NZ_JAHZSO010000136.1:0-537 GCF_028421345.1 Escherichia sp. S10b | reverse complement strand
GGGCTGACTGAGTGAGGCGTGTCGTCTCATGATGTGTTTCCTGTGGAATATCCTGCATCAGAGCCTCCTATGCCACGACCTGTTCAAAATCTGCCGTTATGGTTACCCACAGCGCCCCCACGCTTGCCGACCATTTACGACAAACCACCCTAATCGGTTTCCAGTCATAAGGTGGCGTCCACTGAAATGCGCGGACGCCACCGTGCCGTTCCAGAAAGGCTTTTAAAGATGGGTGTTCACATTTACGAACACGTATCGTCACGCTGTAAGTCGACAACTGGTTATTCAGTCCCGCCACACGACGCTGTTCATAACCATCGCCCAGCTTCACTGTCACCACTTTCGGCTCTGATACCACATTCATATCCGGGCGCACTTTCCAGTGAAACGTCTCCATTACCGATATGCTCCACTTAACCGACCACCATCACGGGCCTGCTGTTGCATAAAGTCCGCTGCTGCTTTTTTCCCGAGGTCATAAACCACCTTCAGGGCAGCCGGACCTATCTGCCCGTTCGTGCCATCGTTATTGATCTC
>NZ_JAHZSO010000135.1:0-530 GCF_028421345.1 Escherichia sp. S10b | reverse complement strand
AGGATGAGGGGCTGGTCACCCACTGGCACTATGACGAAGCAGACCGCCTCACGCACCGCACCGTGAATGGCGAAACCGCAGAGCGGTGGCAGTATGACGAACGCGGCTGGCTGACAGACATCAGCCATATCAGCGAAGGGCACCGGGTGGCGGTGTATTATGGATATGATGAGAAAGGCCGCCTGACCGGTGAGCGCCAGACGGTGCATCACCCGGAGACGGAAGCACTGCTCTGGCAGCATGAGACCAGACATGCGTACAACGCGCAGGGACTGGCGAACCGCTGTATACCGGACAGCCTGCCCGCCGTGGAATGGCTGGCCTACGGCAGCGGTTACCTGGCAGGCATGAAGCTCGGCGACACACCGCTGGTGGATTTCACCCGCGACCGCCTGCACCGGGAAACGCTGCGCAGCTTCGGCCGTTATGAACTCACCACCGCTTACACCCCTGCCGGGCAGTTACAGAGCCAGCACCTGAACAGCCTGCTGTCTGACCGCGATTACACCTGGAACGACAACGGCGAACTC
>NZ_JAHZSO010000134.1:0-587 GCF_028421345.1 Escherichia sp. S10b | reverse complement strand
TGTCGATGCCAAGAGTGGCCTGACCCACAGCCTAGTCACCACCGCGGCCAACGAGCATGACCTCAATCAGCTGGGTAATCTGCTTCATGGAGAGGAGCAATTTGTCTCAGCCGATGCCGGCTACCAAGGAGCGCCACAGCGCGAGGAGCTGGCCGAGGTGGATGTGGACTGGCTGATCGCCGAGCGTCCCGGCAAGGTAAAAACCTTGAAGCAGCATCCGCGCAAGAACAAAACGGCCATCAACATCGAATACATGAAAGCCAGCATCCGTGCCAGGGTGGAGCACCCGTTTCGCATCATCAAGCGGCAGTTCGGCTTCGTGAAAGCCAGATACAAGGGGCTGCTGAAAAACGATAACCAACTGGCGATGTTATTCACCCTGGCCAACCTGTTTCGGGTGGACCAAATGATACGTCAGTGGGAGAGATCTCAGTAAAAACCGGAAATAACGCCAGAAATGGTGGAAAAAATAGCCTAAATAGGCTGATTCGATGTGTTTGCGGGAAAAAAATCGGCCCAGATCCGAGAAATTTTAATCAGCGAGTCAGCTTGGGAAGAAATGACCTGCTTATTCGCACCTTCCTTAA
>NZ_JAHZSO010000133.1:0-892 GCF_028421345.1 Escherichia sp. S10b | reverse complement strand
CCCGGGCAAGCCGCATGACAAACTGCATTTCCCGCGTCAGGACTTTTCCGGCGTCAGCACCTCATGCTCCAAATCCCCGGCATTATCAATGGCCCCCATACCGCTCAGCGACAGAACCATCTCCGCCCCCGCACCCAGGGCATCATACGACCATGTTGTAATAACGGATGCGTAAAGCGTCTCAACATCCTGAGACTGTTCCGCATTCCACAGTGAGCGGGAAACCAGCCAGGCATTGATATCCATCCCCATCCGCAGAAAAGCAATCTGTCGTTCAGCCTCCGGCAGTTCTCCCTCCCCGGCATCAAACTTTGCCGTTCGCTGCTGAACAAACATCAGATATTCAATTCTCTGCAGCCCGGACAGCTCACTGAGCACCACGGACTGTTTTTCATAATTAAACGTGTCCTGTTTCAGAAACATCATGTTCTCCACCTGCAAAAAAGCCCCGAATAACCGGGGCAAATGATGAGTATCGTCCTGTTAACCTGCTGCGCTGACAGTCACCGCAGCCACAGCCACAAAATTCCCGTCAGCGGTCATGCCCACAATGCTGACACTGCCCTGCTTCACGCCTTTTACCGTGGCCACAAGTCCGTTCAGGGTAACCGTGGCAGTCTGTGGATCTGACGAATGCACACTGATCGCTTTGTCACTGGCTCCGTCAGGTTTTACTGTAAAGGTCAGCGTGGTGGTTGCTCCCACTTTTACACTGGCAGATGCCGGTGATACTGTCAGCCCGGTAACGCTCACGGTTTCAGTACCTTCCTCTGCCAGATACGGACGCCCCACACCGCTGATTTTCACAGTGCGGGTCATCACGTCTTTTGAGGCAATGGTTTTACCCAGTGAGCTCAGCCAGCCACGGAAAACATCAACAGTGCCGTTGGGA
>NZ_JAHZSO010000132.1:0-3054 GCF_028421345.1 Escherichia sp. S10b | reverse complement strand
TCTCAAAATCGGTGGAGCTGCATGACAAAGTCATCGGGCATTATCTGAACATAAAACACTATCAATAAGTTGGAGTCATTACCGGAGCCGCATTATTTTCGCTTTATGAATCTAAAGGGTGGTTAACTCGACATCTTGGTTACCGTGAAGTTACCATCACGGAAAAAGGTTATGCTGCTTTTAAGACCCACTTTCACATTTAAGTTGTTTTTCTAATCCGCATATGATCAATTCAAGGCCGAATAAGAAGGCTGGCTCTGCACCTTGGTGATCAAATAATTCGATAGCTTGTCGTAATAATGGCGGCATACTATCAGTAGTAGGTGTTTCCCTTTCTTCTTTAGCGACTTGATGCTCTTGATCTTCCAATACGCAACCTAAAGTAAAATGCCCCACAGCGCTGAGTGCATATAATGCATTCTCTAGTGAAAAACCTTGTTGGCATAAAAAGGCTAATTGATTTTCGAGAGTTTCATACTGTTTTTCTGTAGGCCGTGTACCTAAATGTACTTTTGCTCCATCGCGATGACTTAGTAAAGCACATCTAAAACTTTTAGCGTTATTACGTAAAAAATCTTGCCAGCTTTCCCCTTCTAAAGGGCAAAAGTGAGTATGGTGCCTATCTAACATCTCAATGGCTAAGGCGTCGAGCAAAGCCCGCTTATTTTTTACATGCCAATACAATGTAGGCTGCTCTACACCTAGCTTCTGGGCGAGTTTACGGGTTGTTAAACCTTCGATTCCGACCTCATTAAGCAGCTCTAATGCGCTGTTAATCACTTTACTTTTATCTAATCTAGACATCATTAATTCCTAATTTTTGTTGACACTCTATCATTGATAGAGTTATTTTACCACTCCCTATCAGTGATAGAGAAAAGTGAAATGAATAGTTCGACAAAGATCGCATTGGTAATTACGTTACTCGATGCCATGGGGATTGGCCTTATCATGCCAGTCTTGCCAACGTTATTACGTGAATTTATTGCTTCGGAAGATATCGCTAACCACTTTGGCGTATTGCTTGCACTTTATGCGTTAATGCAGGTTATCTTTGCTCCTTGGCTTGGAAAAATGTCTGACCGATTTGGTCGGCGCCCAGTGCTGTTGTTGTCATTAATAGGCGCATCGCTGGATTACTTATTGCTGGCTTTTTCAAGTGCGCTTTGGATGCTGTATTTAGGCCGTTTGCTTTCAGGGATCACAGGAGCTACTGGGGCTGTCGCGGCATCGGTCATTGCCGATACCACCTCAGCTTCTCAACGCGTGAAGTGGTTCGGTTGGTTAGGGGCAAGTTTTGGGCTTGGTTTAATAGCGGGGCCTATTATTGGTGGTTTTGCAGGAGAGATTTCACCGCATAGTCCCTTTTTTATCGCTGCGTTGCTAAATATTGTCGCTTTCCTTGTGGTTATGTTTTGGTTCCGTGAAACCAAAAATACACGTGATAATACAGATACCGAAGTAGGGGTTGAGACGCAATCGAATTCGGTATACATCACTTTATTTAAAACGATGCCCATTTTGTTGATTATTTATTTTTCAGCGCAATTGATAGGCCAAATTCCCGCAACGGTGTGGGTGCTATTTACCGAAAATCGTTTTGGATGGAATAGCATGATGGTTGGCTTTTCATTAGCGGGTCTTGGTCTTTTACACTCAGTATTCCAAGCCTTTGTGGCAGGAAGAATAGCCACTAAATGGGGCGAAAAAACGGCAGTACTGCTCGGATTTATTGCAGATAGTAGTGCATTTGCCTTTTTAGCGTTTATATCTGAAGGTTGGTTAGTTTTCCCTGTTTTAATTTTATTGGCTGGTGGTGGGATCGCTTTACCTGCATTACAGGGAGTGATGTCTATCCAAACAAAGAGTCATCAGCAAGGTGCTTTACAGGGATTATTGGTGAGCCTTACCAATGCAACCGGTGTTATTGGCCCATTACTGTTTGCTGTTATTTATAATCATTCACTACCAATTTGGGATGGCTGGATTTGGATTATTGGTTTAGCGTTTTACTGTATTATTATCCTGCTATCGATGACCTTCATGTTAACCCCTCAAGCTCAGGGGAGTAAACAGGAGACAAGTGCTTAGTTATTTCGTCACCAAATGATGTTATTCCGCGAAATATAATGACCCTCTTGATAACCCAAGAGGGCATTTTTTACGATAAAGAAGATTTAGCTTCAAATAAAACCTATCTATTTTATTTATCTTTCAAGCTCAATAAAAAGCCGCGGTAAATAGCAATAAATTGGCCTTTTTTATCGGCAAGCTCTTTTAGGTTTTTCGCATGTATTGCGATATGCATAAACCAGCCATTGAGTAAGTTTTTAAGCACATCATCATCATAAGCTTTAAGTTGGTTCTCTTGGATCAATTTGCTGACAATGGCGTTTACCTTACCAGTAATGTATTCAAGGCTAATTTTTTCAAGTTCATTCCAACCAATGATAGGCATCACTTCTTGGATAGGGATAAGGTTTTTATTATTATCAATAATATAATCAAGATAATGTTCAAATATACTTTCTAAGGCAGACCAACCATTTGTTAAATCAGTTTTTGTTGTGATGTAGGCATCAATCATAATTAATTGCTGCTTATAACAGGCACTGAGTAATTGTTTTTTATTTTTAAAGTGATGATAAAAGGCACCTTTGGTCACCAACGCTTTTCCCGAGATCTCATCTATTGAAACAGCTTGATAGCCTTTTTCAACAAACAATATTCGTGCTGAGTTAACCAGTGATTGATAGGTACTCTTAAAATTTTCTTGTTGATGATTTTTATTTTCCATGATAGATTTAAAATAACATACCGTCAGTATGTTTATGGTATCATGATGATGTGGTCGTGACAATCTTAAGAACATTTAGGTTATTTTATGTATATTGAACAGCATTCTCGCTATCAAAATAAAGCTAATAACATCCAATTAAGATATGATGATAAGCAGTTTCATACAACGGTTAGGTAATGACTCCAACTTATTGATAGTGTTTTATGTTCAGATAATGCCCGATGACTTTGTCATGCAGCTCCACCGATTTTGAG
>NZ_JAHZSO010000131.1:0-997 GCF_028421345.1 Escherichia sp. S10b | reverse complement strand
AAAAAGATAGCCTTTATGGAGGTTCCTGCAATGTCAAATACATACCAGAAAAGAAAGGCAAGTAAAGAGTATGGTTTATATAATCAATGTAAGAAACTAAATGATGATGAATTATTTCGCTTACTTGATGATCACAATTCCTTGAAAAGGATTTCATCTGCCAGAGTATTACAGTTAAGAGGTGGGCAAGACGCTGTTAGATTGGCAATTGAGTTCTGCTCTGATAAAAATTATATCCGTAGAGATATCGGAGCATTTATACTCGGGCAAATAAAAATTTGCAAAAAATGCGAAGATAATGTTTTTAATATTTTGAACAATATGGCATTGAATGATAAGAGCGCTTGCGTTCGAGCTACGGCAATCGAGTCAACGGCTCAGCGATGCAAGAAAAACCCAATTTATTCACCTAAAATAGTAGAACAATCTCAAATTACTGCTTTTGATAAATCGACTAATGTCAGACGTGCTACAGCATTTGCTATTTCTGTTATCAATGATAAAGCAACAATTCCACTATTGATTAATCTGTTAAAAGATCCAAATGGAGATGTCAGAAACTGGGCCGCATTTGCAATAAATATCAATAAATATGATAATAGTGATATTAGGGATTGTTTTGTGGAGATGCTTCAGGATAAAAATGAGGAAGTCCGTATTGAAGCAATAATCGGACTTTCCTACAGAAAAGATAAAAGGGTTTTATCTGTTTTATGCGATGAGTTAAAAAAAAATACTGTTTATGATGATATCATTGAAGCTGCGGGTGAATTAGGTGATAAAACGCTACTTCCTGTTTTAGATACTATGTTGTACAAGTTTGATGACAATGAAATTATAACTTCCGCTATTGATAAGCTGAAGCGTTCATAGCGTGAGTTGCC
Source organism: Escherichia sp. S10b (assembly GCF_028421345.1). Classification (NCBI taxonomy): domain Bacteria; kingdom Pseudomonadati; phylum Pseudomonadota; class Gammaproteobacteria; order Enterobacterales; family Enterobacteriaceae; genus Escherichia; species Escherichia sp. S10b. The sequence goes on along the minus strand of NZ_JAHZSO010000131.1, from coordinate 113 downwards.
TATGCACAGTGGGGGATTCCCGCCGGCACGGTGCAGATGCTCGACCGGCTGGAAAGTGAAATCCTGGCTGACCGGGTGAGTGAGGAAAGCCGCCGCTGGCTGGCATCGTGCGG
>NZ_JAHZSO010000014.1:0-3332 GCF_028421345.1 Escherichia sp. S10b | reverse complement strand
GATGTGGGTACAGCGGCACAACGTGATGGATTTGCTGGGCTGGGTGGCCGTGTTTGTGCTTATCAGCCTGCTGGTTAATGTCCGTACATCGGTGCAGATTATTGATAACAGTGACCTGGTCAAAGTCCATCGGGTGGATAATGTGCCGGTCGGTCTGGCGATGCCACTTTCACTGACGACACGTATCGGGCATGCAATGGTGGTCAGCTACGAGATGATATTCACCCAACCGGACAGCGTCACCTACAGCAAGACAGGCATGCTGTTCGGGGCGAATCTGATTGTGAAAAGCACCGATTTCCTGTCCCGGAATCCGGAAATCATCAATCTGTTCCAGGACTACGTCCAGAACTGCGTGCTGGGTGATATTTACCTGAATCATAAATACACGCTGGAAGATCTGATGGCCTCCGCTGACCCCTACACGCTGATTTTTTCCCGACCCAGCCCGCTACGGGGCGTTTATGACAACAATAATAATTTCATAACCTGTAAGGATGCGTCGGTCACGCTGAAAGACAGGCTGAATCTCGATACAAAGACGGGAGGCAAGACCTGGCATTATTATGTGCAGCAGATATTTGGCGGCAGACCGGACCCGGACCTGTTATTCAGACAACTGGTCAGTGACAGTTACAGTTATTTCTACGGCTCCAGTCAGTCTGCCAGCCAGATTATGCGCCAGAACGTCACAATAAATGCCCTGAAAGAGGGTATCACCAGTAATGCCGCCCGTAATGGTGACACCGCCAGCCTGGTGAATCTGGCCACCACGTCATCGATGGAGAAGCAACGTCTGGCGCATGTCTCTATCGGTCATGTGACAATGCGAAACCTGCCAATGGTACAGACTATCCTGACGGGAATTGCCATTGGTATTTTCCCGCTTCTGGTACTGGCAGCTGTCTTCAACAAACTGACACTGTCCGTCCTGAAAGGCTATGTGTTTGCCCTGATGTGGCTGCAGACCTGGCCGTTGTTGTATGCCATTCTGAACAGTGCCATGACATTCTATGCGAAGATGAATGGTGCGCCGGTCGTGCTGTCTGAACTCTCTCAGATACAGCTGAAATACTCTGACCTGGCCTCTACTGCCGGGTATCTTTCAGCCATGATCCCCCCGTTGTCATGGATGATGGTAAAAGGCCTTGGCGCAGGTTTTTCCAGCGTGTACAGCCACTTCGCCTCTTCCTCTATCAGTCCGACGGCCAGTGCAGCAGGCAGTGTGGTTGACGGTAATTACTCCTACGGCAACATGCAGACGGAAAACGTGAACGGCTTCAGCTGGAGCACCAACAGCACCACGTCGTTTGGTCAGATGATGTACCAGACCGGCAGTGGCGCAACTGCCACACAGACCCGTGACGGTAATATGGTGATGGATGCAAGCGGAGCGATGTCCCGGTTACCGGTTGGTATCAATGCAACGCGTCAGATTGCAGCGGCACAACAGGAAATGGCCCGGGAGGCGTCGAACAGAGCAGAAAGTGCCCTGCATGGTTTCAGCAGCAGTATTGCCAGTGCCTGGAACACGCTCAGTCAGTTTGGTTCTAACCGGGGGAGCAGTGATTCTGTCACCGGTGGCGCTGACAGCACCATGAGTGCACAGGATTCCATGATGGCCAGCCGTATGCGCAGTGCAATGGAAAGCTATGCGAAGGCGCATAATATCAGTAATGAGCAGGCGACTCAGGAACTGGCATCCAGAAGTACGAGAGCTTCTGCCGGGATGTATGGCGATGCTCATGCTGAATGGGGGGTTAAACCTAAAATTCTTGGTGTTGGTGGAGGATTAGGCGTTAGAGGCGGTGGTCGGGCTGGCATTGACTGGAGTGATGATGATGCGCATCAGGCCAGCAGTGGTTCACGGGCCAGCAATGATGCTCGTCATGATATCGATGCCAGAGCTACACAAGACTTTAAAGAGGCCAGCGATTACTTTACCAGTCGCAAGGTCAGTGAGTCCGGCAGCCATACTGACAATAATGCTGATTCCCGTGTGGATCAGTTGTCTGCAGCCCTGAATTCAGCGAAGCAGAGTTACGACCAGTACACGACGAATATGACTCGCAGCCATGAATATGCTGAAATGGCATCCCGTACTGAAAGCATGAGTGGGCAGATGAGTGAAGACTTGTCGCAACAGTTTGCACAGTATGTAATGAAACACGCGCCACAGGATGCAGAAGCTATTCTGACAAATACCAGTTCACCGGAGATTGCAGAACGCCGTCGGGCGATGGCCTGGTCTTTTGTGCAGGAACAGATACAGCCTGGTGTTGATAATGCCTGGCGGGAATCCCGTGGCGATATTGGTAAAGGAATGGAGAGCGTACCTTCGGGTGGTGGCAGTCAGGATATTATTGCTGACCATCAGGGACATCAGGCCATTATTGAGCAAAGAACGCAGGACAGTAATATCCGTAATGATGTAAAACATCAGGTTGATAATATGGTCACAGAATATAAAGGGAATATAGGTGATACTCAGAACAGCATACGTGGCGAGGAAAATATTGTAAGAGGACAGTATTCTGAACTACAGAATCACCATAAAACAGAGGCATTATCTCAGAATAATAAATATAATGAAGAAAAGTCGGTTCAGGAAAGAATGCCCGGGGCTGACAGTCCACAGGAACTGATGAAAAGGGCAAAGGAGTATCAGGATAAGTATAAGTAATAATGCTGTGTTTGGGAGATGATAATGAGATGTCTAGCCCATATTGCTCTGGTAACGGTGATACAGTTTATCGCCTGCTATCTGGTTGGTTGGGGGAAGGCCGAAACAGTTTTTATGCTGTTCTTCATAGTGCTATGGCAGGGACTGTTTATATGGTTGTTCTCTCAAATACGAAAAAAACGGAATGTGTCGGATGAGTTTAAATTCAGTAAAGGCGTTTGGTATATAACGATGCCAGTATCTTCCTTACTCTCTCCGTTATTAAGCCTGATGGTTTTTATCATTGGTACACTATACGAATTAAGGCGAGTTAGTGGTTGCATAAGCATAAAAAAATGGGGTCAAAATCAACTCAAAAACCAATATGATGGGAGTGAAAAGTTAGACTTCGGGGGCATTGAACAGCCCCCAACGACCTACTATAACCCTTCAACCGGATATCCTATGCATGGAGGCTTTGACTCAGCGGGAAATACTTTTGGGACTCGTTGGCAGGATTATTATGACAGGCAATAAGAAAACTGTAGTTTGTAAAAAAGGTAATTTGATGAAAACAAAAAAATTAATGATGGTTGCACTGGTCAGTTCCACTCTGGCCCTTTCAGGGTGTGGTGCGATGAGCACAGCAATCAAGAAGCGTAACCTTGAG
>NZ_JAHZSO010000130.1:0-882 GCF_028421345.1 Escherichia sp. S10b | reverse complement strand
CCATACCCGCTCCAGAATGTTTTAAACATGCATCTTGCGAACAACTTTAGGCAAACGGTGTTAGTGATGAACAAAAAACAATCAGAATCGACACCATAAAAATAAAATCACTGTAATATCAATCAATCACAGTGGTGGTGATGACGAATAAAATTTCAAAAACTAGCCTTTTTCCGCGACGCTCCCGCCCCGTGGTAGGCCACCCCACCGGGAGGACCCGTCAGCCTGACAGCTCTGACGAACGTCTGATACAACGCCTTGCATGAATGGCATCGGGATAATCCAGAAAGGCATAGCATCGTGCCCACAAGAATCTGTGTAAGTGTCCTGTTTCTTCCACCCCCGCACAGGACTGGCGAGCATGAGGGACAAACCCGCGAACCATAAACGCGGTAAAAACCCGGTGTGCATCGTTTTTGATTATTCCCGCACACTCTCGCAGAAGGAGTTCCCCGTCGGGCTACGGTCTCTGTTAATACGGGAATACGGCGACGATACAGCGCATGATGTGTCAGGCTTGAATACCTTTATCCGTTAAAAGGGATATCAGTTAAGTTATCCCGTGTAGGGTATAAGCCATTATCAAAGCCACTCTGTAGGGAGTGGCTTTTGTAATGGCAATAAAAAGCCCCGCGAATGCGAGGCTAAATCCTGGTATTTGTAATGACTGGCTCTTATCTCAACGCAGCCCCTTACCGCGCGCAAGATGCTCAATATCAAGCATCAGCAATGAGATGTTTAATCTGGATTCACTCCAGAAGTGATCACCATCCTGTCTACAGAGCCAGATGTGAAGGATGATGAGTAAAATTATCGCTATCATCGAAGGCATTGCGTCCTGATGTATTCCTGAAGCGTTCTCAGTGCTGTTTGGTCGCGGAT
>NZ_JAHZSO010000129.1:0-738 GCF_028421345.1 Escherichia sp. S10b | reverse complement strand
ATGGTGCGGATGTCAGCGTTGTTCACGGCGTTGTTCGTGAACTGATGGAAGAAAAGCGCGCCAGCCGTCAGGTGACAGTCCCGGCGGTGATGCTGGAAAAAGTGATGGCGCTGGCAGGCAGTGAAATGAAGCGCCTGTATGCCGTCGGGAGTGAGAACGGGGGCGACGGTGACGCATTCGTCAGGGAGGAACGCGAAGCAATGGACGTTGTGTTACAGGCGCTGGACGGGGAGACGATGTCATGAATATCAGCACAGAAACCCGCGGAATTCTGCGTAATTACAGGGCCGTGATTAATGCGCGGCGTCGTGAAATGGGGCAGAAACCGCTCACCACCGCGCAGATTGTTGATGAAATCTGCGATTTTGTGGTGAATCAGCAGGCGGTTTTCCTGGGCGGTCACTACATCTTACAGGGTAGCAGAAACAGGTGATACAGGGGCAGGCGGTGGAGGCCGCCTGTCAGTCCGCGCGAAAACCCCTGGCAGGCTGACGCCTGCCGGAAGGGAAGCGGGCCACGCTGGCGCGTCGCCCGTTACCCTTCCCGTCTGTGATGTGTCTGACTCAGGAGTGTTTCTTTCTTATGTTATGGAACTGTTCCTGATGTTGTTGTTCCTTTATCTGCTGCTCTGATTCTGACTACTGCAGTGTTGTTCTGTCTGCCGGGCGCACCTTCGGCTCCCGGCTGCCTGGCGGCATCCGGTCGTCAGGCCCGACTCCGACAGGCAGCTGCTGGCGC
>NZ_JAHZSO010000128.1:0-2495 GCF_028421345.1 Escherichia sp. S10b | reverse complement strand
TGGCTGAAACAGGCTGTGGCATCCGGTGTTATCAGGCTACCCCGCGATCTTGACCGTTCTTCACTGTATACCGCGGTGTATTCCGGACCGGTGATGCCGTGGATTGACCCTGTTAAGGAGGCTGAGGCCTGGAAAATCCAGATTCGTGGTGGAGCGGCGACAGAATCAGACTGGGTACGTGCTGGTGGTCGTAATCCGGATGATGTCAAACGTCGGCGCAAGGCCGAAATTGATGAAAACCGCAAGCTGGATCTGGTATTTGATACCGATCCGGCCAGTGATAAAGGAGGCAGCAGTGCCGCAACGAAACGACAGGAGCCGCAGCACACCGACGACCAGTCCGAAGAATAATTCCTGGTTCAGGATGCAGGCTGGTCACCAGAGTGACGCGGATATTTATATTTATGACGAGATTGGTTTCTGGGGTGTTACAGCGAAGCAGTTTATCAGTGATCTGAATGCACTGGGCGATATCACCCACATTAATCTCCATATTAATTCACCGGGTGGCGATGTCTTTGAAGGCATCGCCATTTTTAATGCGCTGAAAACACATGGTGCGTCCATTACCGTTTATGTCGACGGTGTGGCGGCGTCAATGGCGTCGGTCATTGCGATGGTGGGAAACCCGGTCATTATGCCGGAAAACACCTTCATGATGATTCATAAACCATTTGGCTTTACGGGCGGTGATGCGGAGGACATGCGCACCTATGCCGACCTGCTCGATAAGGTTGAGGCGGTTCTGTTACCCGCTTATGCACAGAAAACCGGGAAAACCACCGATGAAATTGCTGCCATGCTGGCGGATGAGACCTGGATGTCCGGTGCCGAATGTCTGGCACAGGGATTTGCTGATCAGGTGACGCCAGCCGTTAAGGCAATGGCATGTATTCAGTCAAAACGTACAGAGGAATTTAAAAAGATGCCGGAATCCATTCGAAACATGATTACTCCGCCACGCAACAGTGCTCCACGCGTACAGGATGATGAACCTGCAGCCTCCCGGACGCCAGTGCAGGCAGCAGCACCCGTGGTGGATGAAAACAGTATCCGTGCGCAGGTACTGGCAGAGCAAAAAGCGCGTGTAAACGGTATTAATGATCTGTTTGCCATGTTTGGCGGGCGTTATCAGACGCTGCAGGCTCAGTGTCTTGCCGATCCTGAATGTTCGCTGGAGCAGGCCCGCGAAAAGCTGTTGAACGAGATGGGGCGCGAGTCCACGCCATCCAATAAAAATACCCCGGCTCATATTTATGCCGGAAACGGTAATTTTGTGGGGGACGGGATCCGCCAGGCGCTGATGGCGCGTGCCGGATTTGAAAAAACCGAACGTGATAATGTCTACAACGGGATGACCCTGCGTGAATATGCCCGTATGTCACTGACTGAACGGGGTATTGGGGTTTCCGGTTATAACCCGATGCAGATGGTCGGTGCGGCGTTCACACACAGTACGTCTGACTTCGGTAATATTCTGCTGGATGTTGCGAACAAAGCCATTCTGCAGGGCTGGGAAGATGCCCCTGAAACCTATGAACAGTGGACGCGGAAAGGTCAGTTGTCTGATTTTAAAATTGCCCATCGTGTGGGTATGGGGGGCTTCAGTGCTCTGCGTCAGGTGCGTGAAGGGGCGGAATATAAATACGTCACCACCGGAGATAAACAGGCCACTATTGCACTGGCGACCTATGGCGAGCTGTTCAGTATCACCCGTCAGGCCATTATCAATGATGATCTGAATATGCTGACCGATGTCCCGATGAAACTGGGCCGTGCGGCGAAATCCACTATTGCCGATCTGGTTTATGCCATTCTGACGTCTAACCCGAAAATCTCCACAGATAATGTAAGTCTGTTCGATAAAGCGAAACATGCAAACGTACTGGAGAGCGCTGCAATGGACGTGGCATCGCTGGATAAAGCCCGCCAGTTGATGCGCGTTCAGAAAGAGGGGGAGCGTCATCTGAATATTCGTCCTGCGTTCGTACTGGTACCGACGGCGATGGAGTCTGTTGCTAACCAGGTCATTCGCTCCTCAAGTGTCAAGGGGGCTGACATTAACGCCGGTATTATTAACCCGGTGAAAGATTTTGCGACCGTTATTGCAGAGCCTCGTCTTGATGATAACAGCCAGACCACCTTCTACCTGGCTGCGTCAAAAGGCTCCGATACGATTGAAGTGGCTTATCTCAACGGTGTGGATACGCCATATATTGATCAGATGGAGGGCTTCAGTGTGGATGGCGTGACAACGAAAGTGCGTATTGACGCCGGTGTCGCGCCAGTTGATCACCGCGGTCTGGTGAAATGTACGGCGTAAACGTCGCAGACAACAACTCTGATGGCCCGTAAGGGCTTTTTTTGTACCTGAAATCAGCCCCTGAACGGGGCTGTGCGGAGACAGTTATGGCAAAGAATTTTGTAGAAGAAGGAAAAACGGTGGCGATTGTTGCCAGTGCAGCCATCAGCAGCGGAGATCTGGTGCAGGTGGG
>NZ_JAHZSO010000127.1:0-960 GCF_028421345.1 Escherichia sp. S10b | reverse complement strand
TGGCGATCTGGCTGAACATGCGGATACGCATGGACGCAATCTGACCGCCCTGGGTCATATCCTTTGCGTTAAAACTCATGATGAAACTCCGGGAAAATCTGGAACAGGGCAGAAAAGGATGATGTGGGAAACAGACCAGGTGTACCCTGTATGCCGGTGGTGATACCCGCCTGCAGCCCTGCCGGAAGAGACCTTCTCTGTAACAATGTCAGTCAGGCGCAATACTTCAGACCAGTCACTCCCGTGCGGAAACTGGATCTGAATAAAAAGGCGTACCCGTTCACGGTGATCCAGAACTGTGTCCGGTTCATAAAAACGGCCACTGTCAGGAGAAACACGGGACGTTTTATTGATGAGATCATACTTATCGGCAGGAGACTGCGATGACAGAGACCAGGTAATATTTTCGCCCTGATGACCATCAATACGACTGCTCCCCGGCGTCCATGCAATTTCCTGCGCACTCGCCACGATGATCTCCCTGGAGACTTCTGCCAGCTTTCTGGGTGTACAGAGTACCGGTGCCAGCACACACAGGGACAACAAATTACAGCTGACCGCCTCCGGTTTAAGCAAATTGCTCCCGGATTTTTCAGGAAAAGATATTTTTCCCAGTATTTCAGTTAATTTCTTATGCCTGAGAGAATTAATAAAGTACATGATAAGCATCATGAGAAACAATATAACAATAAGCCCTCCGATAACCACTAAAAGGTCAGTATCAATATTATTGCTGTACAGATAGTCTTTAGTGGTCACTGTATTATCCTGTATCACCGGGGGGTATTCAGTTACAGGCTTCTCAGTAAATTGATTATTCTCACCAACATATTCAGCGATATTGTCTGATGTCATAATGACTTTCTCCGGAAGATCCCGGCTTCGCCGGCAACACTTCACGGTCGCACAAAGAATTTGCACAACCGCTCAGTGTTTTCATATTTATTTCGGAAACGCCGG
>NZ_JAHZSO010000126.1:0-1768 GCF_028421345.1 Escherichia sp. S10b | reverse complement strand
CAGACAATCATTATTACCGTTTTGGGAGGTACTAACTATGTCAGTTACAGAGTCTAAGGCAAAAACGGAGCGTAAATCCAGCCGAAAACCTGCAAAAACGCAGGAAACAGTCCTGTCGGCCCTGCTGGCGCAGACGGAGGAAGTGAGTGTGCCGCTGGCCTCGCTGATTAAGTCTCCGCTGAATGTGCGCACGGTGCCGTATTCTGCGGAGTCCGTCAGCGAACTGGCGGACTCCATTAAAGGTGTCGGCCTGTTACAGAATCTGGTTGTTCATGCCCTGCCAGGTGACCGTTACGGTGTCGCCGCAGGTGGTCGCCGACTGGCAGCACTCAACATGCTGGCAGAGCGTGACATCATTCAGGTTGACTGGCCTGTCCGTGTGAAGGTCATTCCGCAGGAGCTGGCGACTGCCGCATCGATGACCGAGAACGGTCATCGTCGGGATATGCACCCTGCCGAACAGATTGCCGGATTCCGTGCAATGGCGCAGGAAGGCAAAACACCTGCACAAATCGGTGATTTGCTGGGTTATTCGCCCCGCCACGTTCAGCGAATGCTGAAACTGGCTGACCTTGCGCCTGTCATCCTCGATGCGCTGGCAGAAGACCGCATCACCACAGAGCACTGTCAGGCGCTGGCGCTGGAGAACGACACCGCGCGTCAGGTGCAGGTGTTTGAAGCTGCCTGTCAGTCGGGATGGGGCGGTAAACCGGAAGTACAGACCATTCGTCGTCTGGTGACCGAAAGTGAAGTGGCGGTGGCGGGGAACACTAAATTCCGCTTCGTGGGGGCTGATGCCTTCTCGCCAGATGAACTGCGCACTGATTTGTTCAGCGACGATGAGGGTGGCTATGTGGACTGTGTTGCGCTCGATGCCGCCCTGCTGGAAAAACTCCAGGCTGTTGCAGAGTACCTTCGGGAAGCCGAGGGCTGGGGATGGTGTGCCGGACGCATGGAGGCCGTTGGTGAGTGCCGTGAAGATGCCCGGGCATACCGCAACCTGCCGCAGCCGGAAGCAGTGCTGACGGAGGCGGAAGAAGAACGCCTGAACGAACTGATGGCACGTTACGACGCACTGGAAAACCAGTGTGAGGAATCCGACCTGCTGGAAGCAGAAATGAAGCTGATGCGCTGCATGGCGAAGGTCAGAGCGTGGACGCCGGAGATGCGTGCCGGAAGCGGTGTGGTGGTGTCCTGGCGTTATGGCAACGTGTGTGTCCAGCGTGGTGTGCAGTTGCGCAGTGAGGATGACGTGGCTGACGACGCTGACCGCACGGAACAGATGCAGGAGAAAGCGTCAGTGGAGGAAATCAGTCTGCCACTGCTGACGAAAATGTCTTCCGAACGCACGCTGGCAGTCCAGGCGGCACTCATGCAGCAACCGGACAAATCTCTGGCACTGCTGGCATGGACGCTCTGCCTGAATGTGTTTGGCAGCGGAGCGTACAGTAAACCAGCACAAATCAGCCTGGAATGTAAACATTATTCGCTGACCAGCGATGCGCCGTCAGGGAAGGAAGGTGCCGCATTCATGGCGCTGATGGCAGAAAAAGCCCGGCTTGCAGCCCTGCTGCCGGAGGGATGGACACGGGACATGACGACGTTCCTGTCACTCAGCCAGGAGGTGCTGTTATCCCTGCTCAGTTTCTGTACCGCGTGCAGTCTTAACGGTGTCCAGACCCGCGAGTGTGGTCACACGTCACGCAGTCCGCTTGACTCGCTGGAAACCGCTATCGGATTCCACATGCGCGACTGGTGGCAGCCGACA
>NZ_JAHZSO010000125.1:0-714 GCF_028421345.1 Escherichia sp. S10b | reverse complement strand
CGCTGCTGCTTTTTTCCCGAGGTCATAAACCACCTTCAGGGCAGCCGGACCTATCTGCCCGTTCGTGCCATCGTTATTGATCTCTATGTTGTACTGCGGGGCAAACATCGCCATACCTGAACCACCAATATCCGCCACAACCCCCAGCTTACCGTCAGCATCACGACGCAGTGGCAGAATGGCTTCAGGTCCAGCTTCCCCCATCACACCCGCGCCTTTTGCAAAAGCAAAAAACGTCGGACGGTTAACCACCGTGCCACTGTAACGACTCAAATCAGCAGACTGATAAATCCCCCCATTGGCATTCAGGGAAAGGCTGCTGAGATCAAATCCCAGTATACTGCCAATCCCTTTTATCGATTTCATCATGGTTGCCTGCGCCAGGATTTTCGCCATATCTGACAGCACAGAAGAGGTGAAGGATTTGAAATTGAGTTTGCCGGTAGTGACAAAAGTTGCCAGGCCATTTCCCATGTTGCTGAAGGCTGACGAGAACACCTGTTCTGCTGTTCCTGCCGTATTATCTGCATCCACGGTAAAATCCTGAAATGCACGCAGGACTCCGTTTTTCCAGTTACCCTGCACAACTTCAAGCTGTTGCCAGTAACGGCGATTCTCATTCAGTTGTCGGTTCAGGCTCTCCGTCAGCGCCTGCTCGGCCTTTCTGTAGTCATCCGTGTTATATGTCCCTTTCTGCTCACTATCCCGCCTCAA
>NZ_JAHZSO010000124.1:0-505 GCF_028421345.1 Escherichia sp. S10b | reverse complement strand
TCCAGTTGTCCGGCGCATCCAGTTCCCGCATCACGGCGTGTGTCAGCTCACGACGTTCATCACTTCCGGCTGCCCGGATATCTTCATATTCCTGTGCGCTCATGGTCTGTAATACATTCAGGGTCAGTTCAGTTTTCATCACGGTATCTCCCTTGCTGCCGCCCCGTCTCCGGCGGGGCGGTGTGGTTGTTTATCAGGCGGCATCAGCCAGGTTATCGGTGCGTTCAGTGGTATCCGTCTGTGGATGTGGTGCACACATCCAGCCAGGCACCCAGCGGTTGTCTTTCATATGGTGCTCTGCATGTTCAGCCGCATCACCTTTCTTCATCTTCTCTGCATCCCGTGCAGCACCGGACAGTCCTGCCTCATTCAGGGCTGCGATAATCTGCGGCTTTTTCAGGTGTCCGAAGAAGTTTGCTTTTGTCGGCTGCCACCAGTCGCGCATGTGGAATCCGATAGCGGTTTCCAGCGAGTCAAGCGGACTGCGTGACGTGTGACCACACTC
>NZ_JAHZSO010000123.1:0-521 GCF_028421345.1 Escherichia sp. S10b | reverse complement strand
GGGGAATCCGCTTTCTGATGCAGAGAAACAAAGATTATCAGTGGCCCGTAAAAGAGCTTCGTTCAAGGAAGTAAAAGTATTTCTTGAACCAAAGTATAAGGCCATGCTCATGCAAATGTGTCATGAAGATGGCCTGACTCAGGCTGAAGTTCTGACCGCACTGATAAAAAGTGAAGCGCAAAAACGATGCATGTGATGATGGGCTTACATTCTTGAGTGTTCAGAAGATTAGTGCTAGATTACTGATCGTTTAAGGAATTTTGTGGCTGGCCACGCCGTAAGGTGGCAAGGAACTGGTTCTGATGTGGATTTACAGGAGCCAGAAAAGCAAAAACCCCGATAATCTTCTTCAACTTTGGCGAGTACGAAAAGATTACCGGGGCCCACTTAAACCGTATAGCCAACAATTCAGCTATGCGGGGAGTATAGTTATATGCCCGGAAAAGTTCAAGACTTCTTTCTGTGCTCGCTCCTTCTGCGCATTGTAAGTGCAGGATGGTGTGACTGATCTTCACCAAACG
>NZ_JAHZSO010000122.1:0-1057 GCF_028421345.1 Escherichia sp. S10b | reverse complement strand
GGCTTTGTTGAATAAATCAGATTTCGGGTAAGTCTCCCCCGTAGCGGGTTGTGTTTTCAGGCAATACGCACGCTTTCAGGCATACCTGCTTTCGTCATTTTGTTCAGCGCTCGTACCAGGGCCATAGCCTCCGCAACCTGACCATCGTAGTCACGCAGCGTCAGTGAACCCCCGAACAGCTGTTTTACCCGGTACATCGCCGTTTCCGCTATCGAGCGACGGTTGTAATCTGTTGTCCATTTCCACCGCGCATTACTCCCGGTCATTCGCTGATTAGCCACTGCACGGTTACGGTCTGCATATTCACCGGGCCAGTAACCCGCACCTTTTCGGGGTGGGATAAGCGCGCTGATTTTCTTACGTCGCAGTTCATCGTGACAGAGCCGGGTATCGTAAGCGCCATCGGCGGCGGCTGACCTGATTTTCCGGTGGGTTTGCCGGATTAACCCGGGGAAGGCCTCTGAGTCCGTAACGTTGTTCAGCGACAGGTCAGCGCAGATGATTTCATGTGTTTTACTGTCAACGGCGAGATGCAGCTTACGCCAGATACGGCGGCGTTCCTGGCCATGCTTTTTGACTTTCCACTCGCCTTCACCGAAGACCTTCAGCCCGGTGGAATCAATTACCAGGTGTGCGATTTCACCCCGGGTGGGCGTTTTGAAACTGACATTAACCGACTTTGCCCGCCTGCTGACACAGCTGTAATCCGGGCAGCGTAGCGGAACGTTCATCAGAGAAAAAATGGAATCAATAAAACCCTGTGCAGCCCGCAGGGTCAACCTGAACACGCGTTTAATGACCAGAACGGTGGTGATGGCAAGGTCAGAATAGCGCTGAGGTCTGCCTCGTGAAGAAGGTGTTGCTGACTCATACCAGGCCTGAATAGCTTCATCATCCAGCCAGAAAGTTATGGAGCCACGGTTGATGAGGGCTTTATTGTAGGTGGGCCAGTTGGTGATTTTGAACTTTTGCTTTGCCACGGAACGGTCTGCGTTGTCGGGAAGATGCGTGATCTGATCCTTCAACTCAGCAAAAGTTCGATTTATTCAACAAAGCC
>NZ_JAHZSO010000121.1:0-508 GCF_028421345.1 Escherichia sp. S10b | reverse complement strand
AGAAATCGAACTTGCCTTTCAAGATCCTCAATGCGTCGGTCTTTTGACAGCTCCAATGCTGATGCCGCTTTTTCTGGATCAACTGATATTGCAATGTTTCTTTTGGTGCCAATCTTGAGCGCGCGTAAACCAGCTTCTCCGCGCTCTTCATAGACCTTCAGCCACCTGGCTACAGAACCACTACCAGCAAGCATAAAGTGAGCAGCAGCCTGATTAAGGGACATGTGCTGCTCGATCACAGCTTTCACGACCTTAATACGCAACTCTGGATCAGCACTAACGCCTTTAGGTTTGGGAATTAAACCTTTTTCTCCATGTTTTTCATAGAGGGCAACCCATGTCCTGACCTGGGTTCGGGGGACACCAAAACGTGCCGAGATGATCCTGTAACCATCATCAGTTGTGAAGTAGTGATTCACGACTTCAAGGCGCTTTTCAAAAGGGTATTTTGGCTTTGACATATTAGGGGCTATTCCATTTCATCGTCCAACAAAATGGGTGCAGTACA
>NZ_JAHZSO010000120.1:0-1768 GCF_028421345.1 Escherichia sp. S10b | reverse complement strand
CAGACAATCATTATTACCGTTTTGGGAGGTACTAACTATGTCAGTTACAGAGTCTAAGGCAAAAACGGAGCGTAAATCCAGCCGTAAACCTGCAAAAACGCAGGAAACAGTCCTGTCTGCCCTGCTGGCGCAGACGGAGGAAGTGAGCGTGCCGCTGGCCTCACTGATTAAATCACCGCTGAATGTGCGCACGGTGCCGTATTCTGTGGAGTCCGTCAGCGAACTGGCTGAGTCCATTAAGGGCGTTGGCCTGTTGCAGAATCTGGTCGTGCATACCCTGCCTGGTGACCGTTACGGTGTCGCCGCAGGTGGTCGCCGACTGGCTGCACTCAACATGCTGGCAGAGCGCAACATCCTTCCGGCTGACTGGCCTGTACGCGTGAAGGTTATTCTGCAGGAACTGGCGACTGCCGCATCAATGACTGAAAACGGTCATCGTCGGGATATGCACCCTGCCGAACAGATTGCCGGATTCCGCGCAATGGCGCAGGAAGGCAAAACACCTGCGCAGACTGGCGACCTGCTGGGCTATTCACCCCGCCACGTCCAGCGAATGCTGAAACTGGCAGACCTTGCACCCGTCATCCTTGATGCGCTGGCAGAAGACCGCATCACCACCGAACACTGTCAGGCGCTGGCGCTGGAGAACGACACCGCGCGTCAGGTGCAGGTGTTTGAAGCCGCCTGCCAGTCAGGATGGGGCGGTAAACCGGATGTGCGGGTTATCCGCAACCTGATTACCGAAAGTGAAGTGGCGGTGGCTGGGAACAGTAAATTCCGCTTCGTGGGGGCTGATGCCTTCTCGCCAGACGAACTGCGCACCGATTTGTTCAGCGACGACGAGGGTGGCTATGTGGACTGCGTGGCGCTCGATGCCGCCCTGCTGGAAAAACTCCAGGCTGTCGCAGAGTTCCTTCGGGAAGCCGAAGGCTGGGGATGGTGTGCCGGACGCATGGAGCCTGTAGGTGAGTGCCGTGAGGATGCCGGAACATACCGCTGTCTGCCGGAGCCGGAAGCGGTGCTGACGGAGGCGGAAGAAGAACGTCTGAACGAACTGATGACGCGTTACGACGCGCTGGAAAACCAGTGTGAGGAATCTGACCTGCTGGAAGCAGAAATGAAGCTGATGCGCTGCATGGCGAAGGTCAGAGCGTGGACGCCGGAGATGCGTGCCGGAGGTGGAGTGGTGGTGTCCTGGCGTTATGGCAACGTGTGTGTCCAGCGAGGTGTGCAGTTGCGCAGTGAGGATGACGTGGCTGACGACGCTGACCGCACGGAACAGGTGCAGGAGAAAGCGTCAGTGGGGGGAATCAGTCTGCCACTGCTGACGAAAATGTCTTCCGAACGCACGCTGGCAGTCCAGGCGGCGCTTATGCAGCAACCGGACAAATCTCTGGCACTGCTGGCATGGACGCTCTGCCTGAATGTGTTTGGCAGCGGAGCGTACAGTAAACCGGCACAAATCAGCCTGGAATGTAAACATTATTCGCTGACCAGCGATGCGCCGTCAGGGAAGGAAGGTGTCGCATTCATGGCGCTGATGGCAGAAAAAGCCCGTCTTGCTGCCCTGTTACCGGAGGGATGGTCACGAGACATGACGACATTCCTGTCACTCAGTCAGGAGGTGCTGTTGTCCCTGCTCAGTTTCTGCACCGCATGCAGCCTTAACGGTGTCCAGACCCGTGAGTGTGGTCACACGTCACGCAGTCCGCTTGACTCGCTGGAAACCGCTATCGGATTCCACATGCGCGACTGGTGGCAGCCGACA
>NZ_JAHZSO010000119.1:0-539 GCF_028421345.1 Escherichia sp. S10b | reverse complement strand
GCCGCCTGCGTTGTCTGCCGGGCGGCCTGAGTCTGACGCTCCATAAAACGCTGCATACGGGCAGAAGACCGTTCTGCATCGCTGGCTGCACCATTCAGAAGGTTTTTGATACGGGGAATTTCATTTTTAAACTCTGCCGCATCAATCCCCAAATCAATGACCAGGTTGGCTATCTGGTCCATAACGCACACCTCCGGAAATACCTTCCCCAAGATGCATCAGTTCTTCGTCCGTTCGCTCCGGTATCCCGTTCTCTTCCGGTAAAAGGCTGAAATCAGCCACCGCAGCATCACTGCTACCGGACACCATTCTCACGATCAATGCCTTCAGCGAGGCAAACTGCGCATCCATCCACACATCACTGAAGCTCTGCATCCGGAAATAATCGCCCCATTCACCAAGCTCAGTGGCCGACATTTCCGACAGCATCCGCCGCCAGTCTGCCCGCCGGAACTCCCGGGCAAGCCGCATGACAAACTGCATTTCCCGCGTCAGGACTTTTCCGGCGTCAGCACCTCATGCTCCAAATCCCCGGCATT
>NZ_JAHZSO010000118.1:0-951 GCF_028421345.1 Escherichia sp. S10b | reverse complement strand
TGCCCGGATGTCGAACCCGGTTTCCTTCAGCGTCTGCATCCATTCAGCCATTCTGACTTCAGGATCGACGTGCTGTTTGGATTTTCGCGTATCCAGTGCCGCCACATCCCGGGATTTCAGCGAGGCATCTTCCCCGACGGCCTCCCGGATTGCCTGTGAGCGTCCGGAAAAGGCCTCCACCGGTACGCCCGGCATCTCCCACATACCGTGCTTACCCACCACTTCGGTTTCATAGCCCAGCGCCTCAACCTGCTCTTTCAGTTTTTCCCGGTAGAGCCTGCCAAAGGCAATCTGATTAGCGTACACATTCTCAATGAACCCCGTTTTCCCCACTTTGTCACTGCTCAGTGTCTTCCATTCGCCGTTATGCTGCGTGACATTGGCCACCACCGCATGCGTGTGTAACTGTGGTTCCTGATCGCGACTGGTGTCGTGGTTAAACAGTGCCATCACCAGATTACCGGTCAGCACCGTTTCTGACTGTCCGTCCGTCATCACCCGTGTGGAGGCCAGCGCCTCCACCTGACGAACAGCAAAGTCCACGGCCTGGTTATGTGCATCAATCAGGCGCTTATCGCCACCTAACATGGCCATCATGGAGACACTTTTGGGGGCGGAGAAGGTCAGATCGTAGCCGGGACGATGCCTGTTACTGCCATCCTGCATGCGGCTTAGATCCGCTCCGTCCGGCAGCCTGCCCTCCAGAAGACGGGTAAAAACATCCTTATCGACACTGCCCTGCAGTCCCAGCTGTTCAGCCCCCCTGCCGGCCCAGCGTTCTCCCATGCTGCCCAGCACATAGTAATTATCCTTGTCGGTATAATAGTTACCGGCACTTCCGGCCGATCTGACCTGCGCGATACTCATCATCAGAAATCATCTCCCGGCTCAACATCCTCCCCGCGCTCCCGGTGCACATTAATGTTCACCTCTTCACGACGCTGCATCTGC
>NZ_JAHZSO010000117.1:0-544 GCF_028421345.1 Escherichia sp. S10b | reverse complement strand
GTTGTTTATGGACCCGAAACGCATGATTGAAGCCTGTGACGAAAACACCATCGGCGTGGTGCCGACTTTCGGCGTGACCTACACTGGTAACTATGAGTTCCCACAACCGCTGCACGATGCGCTGGATAAATTCCAGGCCGATACCGGTATCGACATCGACATGCACATCGACGCTGCCAGCGGTGGCTTCCTGGCACCGTTCGTCGCCCCGGATATCGTCTGGGACTTCCGCCTGCCGCGTGTGAAATCGATCAGTGCTTCAGGCCATAAATTCGGTCTGGCTCCGCTGGGCTGCGGCTGGGTTATCTGGCGTGACGAAGAAGCGCTGCCGCAGGAACTGGTGTTCAACGTTGACTACCTGGGTGGTCAAATTGGTACTTTCGCCATCAACTTCTCCCGCCCGGCGGGTCAGGTAATTGCACAGTACTATGAATTCCTGCGCCTCGGTCGTGAAGGCTACACCAAAGTACAGAACGCCTCTTACCAGGTTGCCGCTTATCTGGCGGATGAAATCGCCAAACTGGGGCCGTATGAGTTCATCTGT
>NZ_JAHZSO010000116.1:0-2126 GCF_028421345.1 Escherichia sp. S10b | reverse complement strand
AGGATCTAGGTGAAGATCCTTTTTGATAATCTCATGACCAAAATCCCTTAACGTGAGTTTTCGTTCCACTGAGCGTCAGACCCCGAAAACGATTTAGGAGACACCGATGAACATCAACGATGCCCTCACCTCCATCCTGGCCTCAAAAAAATACCGCGCCCTTTGCCCGGATACCGTGCGGCGCATCCTGACTGAGGAATGGGGGCGGCATAAATCCCCCAAACAGACCGTAGAGGCTGCACGCACCCGGCTGCATGGAATTTGCGGGGCATATGTCACCCCGGAATCGCTCAAGGCTGCTGCCGCCGCGCTTTCTGCGGGCGATGTAAAAAAGGCATTGTCGCTGCATGCCTCCACCAAGGAGCGACTGGCCGAGCTGGATACCCTGTACGATTTTATCTTTTCAGCCGAAACTCCCCGCCGCGTGCTGGATATCGCCTGCGGTCTTAACCCCTTGGCGCTATACGAGCGCGGCATTGCATCCGTGTGGGGCTGTGATATCCACCAGGGATTGGGGGATGTCATCACCCCCTTTGCTAGGGAAAAAGATTGGGATTTTACCTTTGCCCTGCAGGATGTGCTGTGTGCGCCGCCCGCCGAAGCCGGCGACCTGGCGCTGATTTTTAAGCTTTTGCCCCTGCTGGAGCGGGAGCAGGCCGGTTCTGCCATGGCACTTTTACAATCCCTCAATACCCCGCGCATGGCTGTCAGCTTTCCCACGCGTAGTTTAGGCGGGCGTGGAAAAGGCATGGAGGCGAACTACGCCGCATGGTTCGAGGGCGGCTTGCCCGCCGAGTTTGAGATTGAGGATAAAAAGACCATCGGAACAGAACTTATATACTTGATAAAAAAGAATGGATAAGCCAATCAGAAGGCAAATCATCTAAAAAAGAGGAACGAAAAATATTTTTCGTTCCTCTTTTGTTCTATCGAACAAGCACACTACGACTGCTGTTTTTGAAGCAGCCTTTTATAGCTCAGCTCGATGCCCAACGCCCCCAGCGGCGCTGTAAGTATAATGGCAAGAACCGCCACCGCAAGTATGGTTTCCCCACTGCCAAGCCCCATCGCCAGCGGAATAGCGCCGATTGCAGCCTGCACCGTTGCCTTGGGCAGATAGGCAATCATGCAGAACAGGCGCTCCTTCCGGGATAGGTCTGTACCCAGCGTACTCATCCACACGCCCAGCATGCGAAACAGCAGCGCAGCTGTGATCAGCAGCATGCCGCTTAGCCCGGCGGAGAAAAGGTAACGGATGTTGACCGTTGCACCCACCAGCACAAACAGCCAGATTTCTGCCGCCACCCAAAGCTTTGAAAATTTGCCGGATATACGCTTTGCAACCGGGGCGTTGGTTTTTAAAAGGGTGACGCCCATCCCCATCACCGCCAGCAATCCGGAAAATAGCGCCCTTTCGCCCAGGGTTTTCTCCAACGCAACCAGCGCAAAGGATGCGCCCAGCAGCAGGAGCACCTTGATCGTATCACGCATATGTACCCGCTTAAAAAGGGCTGCCGGCCGGCAAGGTGCTGTGCACGGATCTGCCCTGGCAGGGCATCAACGAAGACCAGAACCTGGGCATCGCCATCACCCGCCGTGCGCTGGAAGCCCCGCTGCGCGCCATCGTGGCCAACGCCGGTGAAGAACCGAGCGTGATCGTGGCCAACGTCAAGGCCGGCGAAGGCAGCTACGGCTACAACGCCGCCACCGGCGAGTTCGGCGACATGATCGCCATGGGCATCCTGGACCCGACCAAGGTGACCCGCTCGGCCCTGCAGCACGCCGCTTCCGTCGCCGGCCTTGCGATCACGACCGAAGTGGTCGTGGCCGAAGTGCCGAAGAAGGAAGAGCCGGCCATGCCGGGTGCTGGCGGTATGGGCGGCATGGGCGGCATGGATTTCTGATCCGGTTGGCCCGGTCGTCAGGGAACCGGACCGCGCCAGCGCGGTCCGATCCCGGCAACGACCCGACATCAAGGCCCCAAGGACGGGGCCGGAGCCCGGCAGCGATGCCGGGCTTTTTGTTGTGCCCGCGCCGCGGCAATGGGCACTGTTGCAAAGTTAGCGATGAGGCAGCCTTTTGTCTTATTCAAAGGCCTTACATTTCAAAAACTCTGCTTACCAGGC
>NZ_JAHZSO010000115.1:0-670 GCF_028421345.1 Escherichia sp. S10b | reverse complement strand
GTGGGATCCGCTGGTGGCACCGTATGTTATTGAGCCGATGAACTGCCTGGCCTCGCGTGAATACGACGCAGTGATATTTGTTGGTCCGGCACGAACCGGCAAGACTATCGGCCTGATTGACGGCTGGGTGATTTACAACGTGATTTGCGATCCTGCGGATATGCTGATCATTCAGATGACGGAGGAAAAAGCCCGCGAACACTCCAAAAAACGACTCGCCAGAACGTTTCGCGTCAGCCCGGAAGTGGTCAGTCGCCTGAGTCCGAACAAAAATGACAACAACGTTTATGACAGAACATTCCTTGCTGGCAACTACCTGAAAATCGGCTGGCCGTCAGTCAATATCATGTCCTCATCAGATTATAAATGCGTCGCGCTGACGGATTATGACCGTTTTCCGGAAGATATTGATGGCGAGGGGGATGCCTTCTCTCTTGCCTCAAAACGTACCACCACATTTATGTCCAGTGGTATGACGCTGGTGGAGAGTTCCCCCGGTAGGGATGTGAAGGATGTGAAATGGCGAAGGACTTCACCGCATGAGGCTCCACCAACCACGGGGATACTGTCGCTCTATAACCGTGGCGATCGCCGTCGCTGGTACTGGCCCTGTCCACACTGTGGTGAGTATTTTCAGCCCTGCGGCGATGTGGTTGCTGGTTTCCGTGAT
>NZ_JAHZSO010000114.1:0-1344 GCF_028421345.1 Escherichia sp. S10b | reverse complement strand
TCCCATAAGCGCTAACTTAAGGGTTGTGGTATTACGCCTGATATGATTTAACGTGCCGATGAATTACTCTCACGATAACTGGTCAGCAATTCTGGCCCATATTGGTAAGCCCGAAGAACTGGATACTTCGGCACGTAATGCCGGGGCTCTAACCCGCCGCCGCGAAATTCGTGATGCTGCAACTCTGCTACGTCTGGGGCTGGCTTACGGCCCCGGGGGGATGTCATTACGTGAAGTCACTGCATGGGCTCAGCTCCATGACGTTGCAACATTATCTGACGTGGCTCTCCTGAAGCGGCTGCGGAATGCCGCCGACTGGTTTGGCATACTTGCCGCACAAACACTTGCTGTACGCGCCGCAGTTACGGGTTGTACAAGCGGAAAGAGATTGCGTCTTGTCGATGGAACAGCAATCAGTGCGCCCGGGGGCGGCAGCGCTGAATGGCGACTACATATGGGATATGATCCTCATACCTGTCAGTTCACTGATTTTGAGCTAACCGACAGCAGAGACGCTGAACGGCTGGACCGATTTGCGCAAACGGCAGACGAGATACGCATTGCTGACCGGGGATTCGGTTCGCGTCCCGAATGTATCCGCTCACTTGCTTTTGGAGAAGCTGATTATATCGTCCGGGTTCACTGGCGAGGATTGCGCTGGTTAACTGCAGAAGGAATGCGCTTTGACATGATGGGTTTTCTGCGCGGGCTGGATTGCGGTAAGAACGGTGAAACCACTGTAATGATAGGCAATTCAGGTAATAAAAAAGCCGGAGCTCCCTTTCCGGCACGTCTCATTGCCGTATCACTTCCTCCCGAAAAAGCATTAATCAGTAAAACCCGACTGCTCAGCGAGAATCGTCGAAAAGGACGAGTAGTTCAGGCGGAAACGCTGGAAGCAGCGGGCCATGTGCTATTGCTAACATCATTACCGGAAGATGAATATTCAGCAGAGCAAGTGGCTGATTGTTACCGTCTGCGATGGCAAATTGAACTGGCTTTTAAGCGGCTCAAAAGTTTGCTGCACCTGGATGCTTTGCGTGCAAAGGAACCTGAACTCGCGAAAGCGTGGATATTTGCTAATCTACTCGCCGCATTTTTAATTGACGACATAATCCAGCCATCGCTGGATTTCCCCCCCAGAAGTGCCGGATCCGAAAAGAAGAACTAACTCGTTGTGGAGAATAACAAAAATGGTCATCTGGAGCTTACAGGTGGCCATTCGTGGGACAGTATCCCTGACAGCCTACAAAACGCAATTGAAGAACGCGAGGCATCGTCTTAACGAGGCACCGAGGCGTCGCATTCTTCAGATGGTTCAACCCTTAAGTTAGCGCTTATGGG
>NZ_JAHZSO010000113.1:0-542 GCF_028421345.1 Escherichia sp. S10b | reverse complement strand
GGATCTAGGTGAAGATCCTTTTTGATAATCTCATGACCAAAATCCCTTAACGTGAGTTTTCGTTCCACTGAGCGTCAGACCCCTTATGGCAGAGCAGGGAAAGGAATTGCCGGGCTATGTGCAACGGGAATTTGAAGAATTTCTCCAATGCGGGCGGCTGGAGCATGGCTTTCTACGGGTTCGCTGCGAGTCTTGCCACGCCGAGCACCTGGTCGCTTTCAGCTGTAAGCGTCGCGGTTTCTGCCCGAGCTGTGGGGCGCGGCGGATGGCCGAAAGTGCCGCCTTGCTGGTTGATGAAGTACTGCCTGAACAACCCATGCGTCAGTGGGTGTTGAGCTTCCCGTTTCAGCTGCGTTTCCTGTTTGGGGTCGTTTGCGGGAAGGGGCGGAATCCTACGCTAAGGCTTTGGCCAGCGATATTCTCCGGTGAGATTGATGTGTTCCCAGGGGATAGGAGAAGGGCACTGTTGCAAATAGTCGGTGGTGATAAACTTATCATCCCCTTTTGCTGATGGAGCTGCACATGAACCCATTCAAAGGCCG
>NZ_JAHZSO010000112.1:0-643 GCF_028421345.1 Escherichia sp. S10b | reverse complement strand
TTCTTGTTCATTAAGTCACCTATTTTGTGTTGTGGTGAGAATATCACCTTTCATCAGGTGGCCAAATTTAGTGTGCCACTACATAGCGCCCGGAAGAGTGTTGCCGGTATCAGAGCAATGGCATCCACTGTTAATTGAGGCGTTAACCAGCATTCCAAAACTCGAGGCCGGAGACTCCGTCTGGTGGCACTGCGACGTCATCCATTCCGTTGCCCCCGTTGAAAATCAACAGGGTTGGGGCAACGTGATGTACATTCCTGCGGCACCGATGTGCGAGAAAAATCTTGCCTACGCGCACAAGGTGAAGGCCGCACTGGAAAAAGGCGCATCGCCGGGCGACTTCCCGCGCGAGGACTATGAAACAAACTGGGAAGGACGCTTTACGCTTGCCGACCTCAACATTCACGGTAAGCGAGCGTTGGGCATGGATGTTTGAGAGTTAATGGAAGTGAATTGATGTGGGATTAAGAAAATCGATTCGACGTTACTCAGATTGCTGACAAGTGCGCTTTCTTAATGCCTGATGCGCTACGCTTATCTGGCCTACAAAGTCCTGCAGATTCAATATATTGCAGAGTTCACGTAGATACTGTTATGGCCTGCAAGTTTTTTCCTGGTCCGGTTTCCCGGATTGCAGGCATGC
>NZ_JAHZSO010000111.1:0-1447 GCF_028421345.1 Escherichia sp. S10b | reverse complement strand
ATCGTTGCAAATCCCCGTAAAGGCAGATGCGTGCCATGCCCGGTGACGCCAGAGGGAGTGTGTGCGTCGCTGCCATTTGTCGGTATACCTCTCTCGTTTGCTCAGTTGTTCAGGAATATGGTGCAGCAGCTCGCCGTCACCACAGTAAATGGCGGCATGATTCGGCACCGATGAACCAAAACAGCACAGCAGCACATCGCCCGGCTGCGCCGCTGACAACGGCACCTGATACAGCCCTGTGGCCTCCAGATTATCCAGATAGAGATTCTGACCGTGACGCCACCAGTCATCCCCGCGATGAAAATCCGGCATCTCAATCCCCGCCAGATGATAAGCATCCCGGAACAGCGTGTAACAGTCCGTCACCCCGTGCTCAAAGCGCCGCCCGGTGAGATGCGGCACACTGCGGAATTTATGAATCTCACCCCGGCAGACCAGCCACCAAGGCAAATCGCTCTGCACCTGCAGCCGCCTGTCAGCCTCACTCAGCCAGGGCAGACCACCGGGGTGGCTGTGGACCAGCGCCACAATCTCACCCTGCATCTCTGCCCGCAGCCAGTCCTCCGGCGACATCCGGAAATACGCCTCCGGCTCACCGGAGATATTCACGCAGGGAAAATATCTTTCCCCCTCCGGCGTTCTCACCACGAAGCCGCACGATTCCGCTGGCGCACATCGCCGGGCGTGCGCCAGAATCGCTGATTCTGTCTGTGTCATGGGATTTACTGCGAAAGTTTGTTAATGGAAAGGAAGCCGCCAAAGTTGCCGACGTTATTGCGGAACTTACAACCGCTCAGGCATTTGCTACATTTATCCTTCGTGATATCGGACGTTGGCTGGTCATATTCATCCGCGACCGCCAGACCGTGATAACCGCACTCATCACCGCGATAGGTCCAGGTGCAGGTGTTGGCCAGCATGATACGTCCCGGAAAAACGGCACCGTCCGTTTCCGTCGGCGTGGACAGTACAAAAGAGGCACTCACCGCACTCAGTTCACTGCACTGCTCGATGCGCCAGCGGCTGATCACCTCCTGCTCCGGATCGGCGTCACTGTTTCCGTTGACGAAGTTCACCGCATCCAGAAAACGGGCGTAAACCTTACGCCGGACCACCGTTCCTCCGACCAGACTCTGCAGGTCTTCCGCCATCCCGGTGACCATGCCGTGCAGGTTAGAAACCGTCAGTGTCGGACGGGCAGCACTGCCCTTGCCGTTCAGTTCAAATCCCGTCCCCTGAATGGGATACGCCTGATACTGTCGCCCCTGCCAGGTGACCGGCTCACCTTTTTCGTTCTGCTCATTACAGAAAAAATAACGTTCTCCACCGACCACTGTCAGATCGATTTCCCAGAGCACCACCTGGGCTGACTGAGTGAGGCGTGTCGTCTCATGATGTGTTTCCTGTGGAATATCCTGCATCAGAGCCTCCTATGCCACGACCTGTT
>NZ_JAHZSO010000013.1:0-3348 GCF_028421345.1 Escherichia sp. S10b | reverse complement strand
CCATCTTTAAATACGCCCGATGAAAAACATACGTGTCCAAAATGCGGAAAAATAGCCATATCAAGAGAAGAAATAACAAAGGAGTTTGGATTCAGAACTGACACTAATGGGAAGATGAGAACGCAAAGTTGGTGCAAGGATTGTCGAGGTAGGAAAATTGCGGATTTACCATAACGTCGCATTACGCGCACCGCAGAAACGCGCTGAACGCGATTCTGCCGCAAACACCGCAAAAAGAGATGTTTTCCCCGGGGTAAACCGGAAAAATGCGTCAGGATTGTTTTCAGCGCGTTGCATGACTATGCATGAAACTGAATGGCGATCGGTTTGGGGGCTTACGGCGTTCATATCGTCTGTTTTCGACAGTTTCTCTCCGGGAAGCTAATCAGCCATAAGCCTGGATAACAGGGCACGGTGATACTCCGTAATAGCGATCAGCACCTCCGCATACTCCCTGTCCCCGACACGCTTGCCGTCGATAAAGAGTTTTTTCTGTAACGCCCCCAGTCTCATAACTTCTTTCAGTACCCGGTCATCAGTCAGTGAGTTAACTTTCTTACCGAGAGCTGCCGCCCGTAAAAAACCAGAAACGGTCTTGCCGCATTCAGCAGCCCTTTTTCTGATTTCCTGGTCTTCTTCTGCCGTCAGACGAACAGGGCGACTGATAGCCCGCCTGCGCGTATTACTTCCACTTCGTTTTGTCATAAAACATGGCTCCGTATCTGACATGGGGTGTCGGGGCGAAGCCCTGACCAGGGTAATTGTAATAGCGTGCATGTATGCGCGGTATAACAATTGCACATCCTGTCCTGTCTGCAAGTTCGAATTACCAACAAAGCACTGCTGTTTTTTTGGCAGTGACAGTGTTGTCTGACTGAAATGTCCGTCGGCAGAATACCGGCGGTAAGACGGTCCAAAAGTGGTGCGCGATATAATCACACGACGCAGATGACAGACAGAACGGAGAAAACAGAAAGATGAACAAGCAGCAGCAAACTGTACTCAACATGGCGGGATTCATAAAAAGCCAGAGCCTGACGCTGCTCGAAAAACTGGACGCACTCGATGCTGACGAGCAGGCCGCCATGTGTGAGAAGCTGCACGAACTCGCAGAAGAACTCCAGAACAGCATACAGACACGCTTTGAAGTAGAAAATAGCACAGAGATATAACGCTCAGGGCAGGATGCCGAACGGCACAACAGAGCGTAAGGAGAAAATGTCACATAAGGCGCTCTTCCGCTTCCTCGCTCACTGACTCGCTACGCTCGGTCGTTCGACTGCGGCGAGCGGTGTCAGCTCACTCAAAGGCGGTAATACGGTTATCCACAGAATCAGGGGATAACGCCGGAAAGAACATGTGAGCAAAAAGCCGAAGCCAGGGACAAAGGCCGCGCCGTTGGCGTTTTTCCATAGGCTCCGCCCCCCTGACGAGCATCACAAAAACCGACGCTCAAGTCAGAGGTGGCGAAACCCGACAGGACTATAAAGATACCAGGCGTTTCCCCCTGGAAGCTCCCTCGTGCGCTCTCCTGTTCCGACCCTGCCGCTTACCGGATACCTGTCCGCCTTTCTCCCTTCGGGAAGCGTGGCGCTTTCTCATAGCTCACGCTGTTGGTATCTCAGTTCGGTGTAGGTCGTTCGCTCCAAGCTGGGCTGTGTGCACGAACCCCCCGTTCAGCCCGACCGCTGCGCCTTATCCGGTAACTATCGTCTTGAGTCCAACCCGGAAAGACACGACTTATCGCCATTGGCTGCGGCCATTGGTAGACAGGATGTGCGAGAGATGTATCGAGAGTTCTTGAAGTGATGGCCTGACTGCGGCTACACTGAAAGGACAGATTTGGTGACATGTCTCGCACAAGACTGTTACCACGGTTCAGAAGTTCCCCAACTTACTGAACCTTCGAAAAACCACCTCCCCAGGTGGTTTTTTCGTTTCAGGAAAAGAGACTACAGCTGAGAGAAAAAAATCTCAACATATCCTTACCAGCCACTATTCAGATATTTAATCATCTGATTCAGTGAAGAGTGGGTTGTAATGCGCCGCATCAGACTTAGGGAAGGGCTCATGTGTAGGGGAGAAGCCTACGACAAACACCGTGCCATCGTTGAGTTTTTGATAGTGGATCACTTCAGCGGAGGTTAGCCCCGCAACGTTCATACCCAAGTTAAAAGTCATCGATCTAAGTTTGACCCCTTCTGGATATGGACCGCAATGATAATGCCAATAGTTCCCGTCTTCGTACGCATCAGTACCGGAAATTTTAATGGAATTATCATCAAGCCATGAAGGCTTGTTTTTCCCTGGAAGAGGCTCTTCACGAGTTATCGCACCCAAGAAAGAGGCTAATGCCCGGCGTTGCTCTTCTTTGAGGTAGGGTAAATCTACGAAATACTTTTCATTCAGCTTCCCGTCTCGGAAAGCCGAATGAAGCTCAAACTTATTGAATTTGGTTGTCATCAAACACTTTCCACTTACCTTACTGAGTAAGTAGATAGCATATCAAAGATCGATTCATCAGACTGCGGAGAATCGCATTTTAACGCTTCATGTGCCTGATTCTTGTATGAACGCGAGAGCAGCACTTCGTCAGCACGAGATTTGTACTGCTGACGACGTTCTGTATCGCAGCTGTGATTATCAAATCGTACGTTTGCCAACATGTCAGTCCTATGTTTGAAGAAGTCTGGGAAGATAAAATCTTACTCAATTAGATGGTAAGAGAGGTCCTTTCCCAGTGCTAGACATTAGGCCTTTTTGGTCAAATTAAAGGGCGGCATTGATGCCGCCCAAATAATAAATCATAATAACAATACCTATATATATAGGTATTGTTATTATGATTGGTGACAGAAATTGAAATCAGAAATCGAACTCAAAAAAACAGAACACTCATCAGTAGAGATCCCAGAAAGGATCTTAGCCATATGGGGGCGCAGCATTTTAAACTCTGGCTGGACATCCGTCCCCAATGAACTATTAAAAAACCAATCTAAGCTAGGAATAGGAAACACAGAGCTTGTACTTTTGATTAATCTGATATCTTTCATGCATCATCCTGACGCAAGAGTGTACCCATCAATTTCACTTCTATGCGAAAGAATGAATCAGGACAGACGAACAATTCAGAGAAATTTAAACAAGTTAGTAGAAATGGACATTCTGAGGATAAAAATACGCTCCACCGGCAAAAACTCTAAAGGAATGACTAACTTGTATGACATAACCCCTTTAATGCTGAAGTTAATCAACCTAAAAATACCATCTTTAAATACGCCCGATGAAAAACATACGTGTCCAAAATGCGGAAAAATAGCCATATCAAGAGAAGAAATAACAAAGGAG
>NZ_JAHZSO010000110.1:0-10618 GCF_028421345.1 Escherichia sp. S10b | reverse complement strand
CTCAAAATCGGTGGAGCTGCATGACAAAGTCATCGGGCATTATCTGAACATAAAACACTATCAATAAGTTGGAGTCATTACCTATTGACGGGTTTTATTTCACCGCCAAACTTCACGAAATCAATGAAGGCGCTATGGCGACGTAATGCCGATACTGGTTGAATGTCAAAATTAGCCAGAATAAAAAAGTACCCTGGAAAAATAGCGAATATTCTTTCACGGTGACAGCACCTGGAGTCTGCCCGTCTTATCTTTCTTGTTATTAATGGAGTCCATGGTACGACGTTTTGCTCATTCAGCCATGAGAATAAAGATTCTCTGTTTTTGCCGGCTGTATTATATTGCGCAAGATACCAGTTCCGGTTATTCAGGTGTTCTATATTCACGAAGTTCAACGCTCCGCGCAAAACCGATCCATGATGGACGATTTTGCGATGTCAGGCGAATATGCTAAATCATATGTCTGAAGCAGTGTCCAGCCCATATCTGGATAAACTGCAGTTCTGACAGGCATATAACCAGCAGACTCTAGTACGTTCTGTATCGGTGATTTGGCGAACTCACAGATAAAGAACGGCTAAGCACTAATATCAGCAATACAGTGGCACAGTATCGTGATACGCGAAATAAAACATCAGCACGTCAGTTCAGAGTAAGGTCGCCATATATCGGGCATGAGCCAGATACAAATAATTGGGACACCGTCTGAAGTGATTTGCTTTATTAAAGTAACTTGTGCTTGGTGTTTATGTTTATCAATTTGGGAGCGCCTGTAAAGTGCAAAATGCAATTTCCATGAAAGTGTCCCCTTTAATGGGGACACCTGTTCACATTTTTTCGTTTTCTTTAGCTGTATTGCTAATCATGAAAACGAACGTTCGCATCAGCACAGCAGAGCGAAGTGCATCATATCCTTCCAGATTTAAGTTCTTCAGGCTTCGCTTCAGGTAGGTTCGTACCGTTTCGGGAGAAAGCCGACAGTTCTGAGCAATGGCGTCGTAAGGAACACCCATTGCGTAAAAAACGCAGACTTTAAGCTGGTTTGTTGATAGCTCGGGAAACATGCCTTCCAACAGAGTGATGGCCGGGAGTTTCTGTATCATTTGAGGTGACATAGCAAAGGTCTCCGATGACAACAAAAAACGCTATCACCGAGTTCCTACGCTCATTGGTGATAGCCCAGACGGGGGTAGGAATACCGGCGTCATCGGAAACCGGCCAGGCTAATGCCTGCCCCGCCTGAGCTACCATAGATGACGACAAGAAATACAAGTTCCTGTCTTTATGGTATGGCAAAAAACGACGCCAAATGAAGAAATTAACTTCTGCGCCGACGATGACTACGCGGGTTCCTACGCCCGATCACAGTTTTGCCTGTGACCAGTAAAGGGTACTTAGTATAACGTACCGAGTCAACTAACCGCTTAAAAAACATACAAAAAAGCGTCAAAACTTAACGCTCCGCGCCGAAGCGATCCAGGCATGATGCTTCTGCTTTGTGGCGTTCGAACATGCTGGTCCATATGCACGAAACGGTGTCTGACCCTCGTCCAGACAATCCGCAGTTCTGACGAACATATGAACAAATATGCTCTTGTAGAGGCTGTTGTTACACAATTGGCGGGCTGTGTAACAAATGGTTTTATTATCTAAGAATCATTCTATTTACGATCGAATGATCTACAAAATGATTTTTTAAAGGTTTTTTAGATCGTTTAATTGTCTTAAAACAGAATATTATTCTGTTAGGTTGATCGGTTGTAAGATAAATGATCGTGAGTAGAACAAAAGTCGATCTTTTAATCCAAAAGAAGGATCTAAAGCAGAAAAATCTGCTTTTAAAAATAGATTTTATTTTTTTGACGCAGGTCAAGATTAACTCATTAGAGGTATCGGTGAGGAGGCACTGGAAGAGAAGAGATCGTTGTAATGCTTTTCAAATTAACGTAAAGCGGGTATATTTCGGTTGTTATTAGCTGCGCAGAGGGTGGCACTCTGTGGAGCAAAGCGGCGAAAGCCGGACGGCAGAATGCGCCATAAGGCATTCAGGAGAGATGGCATTTACGGGCAGTAAGTCAGAAGACCGAAGATGTTCCGGAAGCCATAAAAGGAAAACCCCCACAATCTTTCGACGAACTTGGCGGGACGGAGAAAGATTATGGGGGCCTCACAGAATACGGGTAAAGTATAATGAAACCGTACCAGAGATTCAACCCTGTGCAGTGTATAAATACACGGCACAATCGCTCCGCCATAAGCGACAGCTTGTGGCAGGTCTGAAGAATACTCCATATAACGCAGTACACTGGAGTCAGTTAGCACCCGAAGAGCAGATCCGTTTCTGGGAAGACTATGAAGCGGGAAGGGCGACCACTTTCCTGGTTGAACCGGAAAGGAAGCGCACGAAGCGCCGTCGCGGTGAGCACTCCACCAAACCCAAATGCGAAAATCCGTCCTGGTATCGTCCTGAGCTCTATAAGGCGCTGAGCGGGCAGCTCGGGCACGCCTACAACCGTCTGGTGAAAAAGGACCCAGTGACCGGCGAGCAGAGCCTGCGCATGCACATGTCTCTGCATCCTTTTTACGTGCAGAAACGAACGTATGCCGGTCGCAAATATGCTTTCCGTCCGGAAAAACAACGCCTCCTCGATGCCATCTGGCCGGTTCTGGTCAGCTTCAGTGATGCGGGCACACATACCGTAGGCATGAGTGTTTCCCGTCTGGCCAGAGAAATCAGCCCGAAAGACAGCAAGGGGAAGGTTATTCCGGAACTGGAAGTGACGGTCTCCCGCCTTTCCCGTTTGCTGGCCGAACAGGTACGTTTTGGTGTGCTGGGTGTTTCAGAGGAAACCCTGTGGGACCGTGAAACCCGCCAGCGTCTGCCACGTTACGTCTGGATAACACCGGCAGGCTGGCAGATGCTGGGCGTCGACATGGTGAAACTTCACGAACAGCAGCAGAAGCGGTTGCGTGAAAGTGAAATCCGCCAGCAACTCATCCGGGAAGGCGTACTGCGTGAGGATGAAGATATCTCCGTACATGCGGCCAGAAAACGCTGGTATCTGCAGCGCAGCCAGGATGCACTGAAACACCGTCGTGCAAAAGCGGCAGCCAGTAAGCGCGCCAGACGTCTG
This sequence comes from Escherichia sp. S10b, assembly GCF_028421345.1. Lineage (NCBI taxonomy): Bacteria > Pseudomonadati > Pseudomonadota > Gammaproteobacteria > Enterobacterales > Enterobacteriaceae > Escherichia > Escherichia sp. S10b. Next base: position 7,484 of record NZ_JAHZSO010000110.1, on the reverse strand, counting down.
AAGAAACTGCCTGCCGACCAGCAGATTCATGAGATGGCAGAGTATCTCAGGAAGCGTCTGCCGCCGGATGAAGCCTATTTTTGTTCCGATGACCATCTGAAGCGACTGGCCATCAGGGAGTTGCGTCAGCTTGAACTGACGCTGGCTGCGCCACCGCCGCACTAGACAGCACCATTCCTTCAGCACTGAATCATCGCCAGCCCCTCCGGGGCTTTCGGCGCTGGTTCCGCTCAGCCCAAAATCTGCAGTAATCACCTTAAATCCCCTCAGAGGGGCATATCTGTCCATAAAACCACGTATCAGTCATCAGAACATGGCCACGTTGTTTCAGTTATCCACATAAATCCGCAAACAAAGAACTTTAAAAAGCTGCAAACCTGAAACAGCAAACCTGCAATATAGTCCTACCCCCATTATTTAATCCCCTGCGTTGCTTCGCCGCAGGGAAAGTCTTTATCTCTGAAACCACTGTGAACAAATACAGAGAGGCCTTCGCTTGCAGCGGCCAAGGCCGCGCCGCTCAGAATCTAAAAGCACCTCCCACGCTGACGCGCGGGCCCCGAACCTCACCGTTCTGAAACCACAACAAAAAGACATCAGGAATAAAAACACCGCACAAACGCAGCACCGTGCCTACCCCTCATAACTGAAAAGCGAGGCCGCCCCCGCCCAAAGGGCGGGAACAACATCGCTTTTAATTATGAATGTTGTAACTACATTATCATCGCTGCCAGTCTTCTGGCTGGAAGTCCTCCGTACACGCTCGTAAGCGGCCCTGACGGCCCGCTAACGCGGAGATACGCCCCGACTTCGGGTAAACCCTCGTCGGGACCACTCCGACCGCGCACAGAAGCTCTCTCATGGCTGAAAACGGGTATGGTCTGGCAGGGCTGGGGATGGGTAAGGTGAAATCTATCAGTCCGTACCGGCTTACGCCGGGCTTCGGCGGTTTTACTCCTGTGTCATATGCAACAACAGAGTGCCGCCTTCCATGCCGCTGACGCGGCATATCCTGGTGACGATATCTGAATCGTTATATACTGTGTATAATATATGGTGCGTTAATTTTTAAACCCTTATTTAATTTCCTCGTCAGTTAGATATTGTCCGTTTCCCAAACGAAGCCCTTCAGAGACGTCGTGTAAACACGGTCCTTTTATCTTACAGGTTAACCCCTATCAATCTTAGGATGAAACCACGCCATCCTCTGCTTGCCTGGTTATTAATTTCATATCATCTTATGCCTTTTTTATCTTCATTTGGGACCGTACTTTTCTTCGGAATATCACTATTCGTTAACTGCTGTTCATCAATAAAATTCCTGATGATATTCAGTTCACTCTGACGGATTTTTTCTTCTTCATTTTTTCTCAGAAGACGGCAGATATCCATTTCATCCCGCCCGGTCATTCTTTTTCCGGAAAAAAGGCGGTTAAGCAGCTCCTGCTTTACATCTGGTGAGTCTTTGGTGGCCTCCATGAGGTTGAGCAGACTCTGACGATCGAGAATAGAGAAAACTTTTGGGAAATAATGTAAAAGGAAAAGAACCCAGAATGCTGTCCATGCAAAGCAGAGAAAAGCTGCTGTAAGCACGTGATTCTTGCCTGATAGGTATATAATCAGCAGAACAACCGAAATCCAAGATGCCAGTTCTAAAAAAGTATATACAGGCTTCAGGCGTCTGTATGCCTGTTCATGATTATTCAGGATGAATTGAATTTTTTCTGCACCTGATTTACTCATAATAATTCTCTTCCCATTTTTCTGATACGTAATGTCCAGCTGTTATCAGGAGTGTTTATTGCCCAGAAATATTCTCCTGCTGTGCCTGCATCCTGAGCAACTTTTGTTCTAATGTCACCAGTCTGCGACCGGCACTCTGTGCTTCAGATTCTGAGACCTGCCCTTTGGGGTGACCATCCAGACCATAACGTGGGACGCCGGCGACAGCTGTCCGCTGCAGATATACACGGCGTGAGGTGATGCAGGACACTGCACAGAGCCATTCGTCCATGGTCAGTTCTGTCTCCGGGTGTTCTGCCAGAAATGCTGAAATATCATTGTTTATGCCAATTTTCAGGGGAATAAATCCACCACCTTCAGCACGAAGATGAGGAAACAGGATCTTTATTTTTTCCACGCACTCGTGAGTATACTCTCTGGTCCAGTGGGAGGGACGTGGGAAACGGCGTTTTTTCTTTTTCTTCTTCCTGGCTGGTGCTTCGGGGATATGTGTTTCGACGGCAGATGAATTTATTCCGACGGGGGCTGATTCTGCTGCCTGTTCAGTAAATGCAGATTCGATAATATCTGTTTTTTCGGATAAGGAAGGTAACGAAAAGGTACGACGTTTTTTCACTACAATGACGGGGATTTTCCTTTCTTCCTGATTTTTTTCCATAAATACCTCGGCTGGCTGGTTTTACTCTTTAATAATATCACAATCCATAAATTAGTAAATTTTCCGTCAGGTGATTTTTCATGGTTTATAAGTCCGTTCTCTGAATATTTATACTCGAGGCGGTAACAGTTATGGCGTGACAGTCGAATTGATATTCGACTGAACCCTGACCGAAACATGGTTGATATATTCTCTAACGTTAATGTTGTCATGATATAAATAAAAAAAATTCATTTGAAAGGATGTCAGAAGAAGATATCGGGGCGCACAGTTCATCTCTGCCTTTGTTTCATGGTGTGTTCTTTGTATATTTTACTTACTGTTTAAGCATGTACATAAGGAGTGCTTTCATTATGCCAATGATACTTGTAAAGAAGAATCCCCGGGGCAAAGTGATTCGGGAGCTTAGCAGTGAGGAAGAGACTGCAGTAAAGACGGTCTGTGGACTGAAAAAGCCAGCAACCATGGCACAACATAACCTGGCCAATGATCTTCTCCGGGAAATGCGTGAGTATGATGCATGGTTACAGTGTGACTGTATTCCGGGAGATTCGCCGGCCATGAATTTTGCTGCTCTTAAAAACAATACGGGTACTCTTTATCTGTCCAGTTTTAATCATGAGCATGCACCTGAATGCCCCATGTATCGTCAGTTATCAGGAAATGAAGAGGAAACATCCTTCGGAGCAAGCCGGCATCCCGTTAGCACCCGTATAAATTACAGAAACTTTTTACCACCTGATGACAGTAATTCTGTTATCAGACTGCAGACCCGCTCTGCTTACCATAATGGTGAGCGCTCCTCCGTTCGCAAGAAACGTCCGCGCCTTGGCCGTTTACTCCTGTCGCTTATTGAAGATGCAGGGCTGAATAAACTGGATTCCCTGGCTAATCCCCGTATCCGGACTAATTATCGTGAGTGTCTTGATGCCATACGGCAGGTTACACTACAGCAGGAGTATATTCGGGGAAGATCCTTATCTGAAATTATCCATTTCCGGCCAGGAATGTCTGAAAGGTCTCAGGAGCGGTTAATGGAAACGCTGGAGAATTCAGAACGACACTGGCCTGCCAGAAGAAAACATATGTTCTTTCAGATTTTTATGGCGCAGCACATCTGTCGTGATGCTGTGGAAATTCACTGGGCGAACGGTAATATTCAGGTCTTCAGACCTGTGCGGGGGATCAGTATTAATGGTGAAGCGCAGGGCGGAATACGTCCCCCTTACTGGGTTATTCTTGCTTTTTGCCGGAGTGCCGATGGCAGAATCATCTGCAGTGAAGGGTATGCTCATGCTCTTTATCAACTGACATGTCCGGTTCCTGTGGACAGCAAACTGGAACGAAACACGCTCACTGCTCTTCTGAATGTGGCCAGCTGGCTTAAAAGAAAGCCAGGTACGCCGGAATTAAGTCTGGAAAGGCCCCTGTTTGATACAGAAGTTTATGTTAATGGTGAAAAGAAATATGTACTGCCGGATTTCATTGTCACAGCAATGGCTCCTGACGGAAAGACGGCCAGAGTGGTCATCGAAACGATGGGATATGAAGACAGTGATTACTGCGCGAGAAAATCCAGGCAGCATACCGGCATGAAGCAGATTGGTGTTCTGCATACCGATCCACCGAAATGGCTGGATAACGATCATCCCCCTTTTGAGAAACATATGTACGGTGTTTTTATGCATCTCAGGTACTGAGATATTTTGTGGCTCAGTTCTGTAACTTTTCCCGTAACATTGTCTGTTGTTACGGGAAAGTCCGGTTTTTGTATTGCACCAGAGAATACTCAGACTGTGATGCTGCCACAGCGTCAGCAGGCTTTCTGAACGGTGTAACATCACTTCATGTTAATGATAATCACTATCATTAAATCTTGACATGCCATTTTCTCCTTAATAAATTAATACTGTATATGTATCCATATACGTAAGCAGTTAATTCATTTGTTTTCCTCAGAGGATGAAGGAGATACCGAATGTCTGATCCTGTACGGGGTTCAGTGAGTTAGCTGGCCTGGATGTAACCACTCGTTCAACTCAATTCTCTTAGCGTGGGAAAATTTCCGCTTTTCCAAGCGGACCCCTATTAATATTTGTTTTGTTTTAGGTTCTATTCAACATAGGTCATCCTAAAATACATTGCATTGAAGATAACAAGATAACAAGATAACAAGATAACAAGATAACAAGATAACAAGATAACAAGATAACAAGATAACAAGATAACAAGATAGTAAGGTGTTATCTTTGTTTTACTTCTGCTATCAATCGTGATACCTCTGTTTTTGATAGTGTTTTAAGTGCTTCTACCGCCGCCCTGACAACATCAGAACGATTCACTCTGCCTTTACCTGAAACCATCTCAGCCGTTATAAGGGCATCAATGTCTTTTAGGTTTTCTTCAAAAAAAGAAATACTCACTGGTTTTGCTTTGCTTACAACCGATGATTTATCTGATGACTTTTTGGTATTATCAAGGCCAGCCGTGCCACCGTTAATAAATGCTGCCTCGTCACGAGGTGAAGTGTTTGCTCTATTTCTCACAGAATAACCTCTTTCACTAACGCTTCGATTTCTTGCTGGGCTTTATCATTTTGCGTTTCAAAAATTGTCATTGATTCGGCCCAAGCATCTCGATGTGCTTTACGATCACATACCCGGGAGTTTGCCAGATGCATTTCAGGGTAATCCTTAAGTACTTCAGCTGCCTCATTGGCTTCATTAACAAACATATTTGTGGGCGTCATGTTTAAAACGAGATATCCCCGAACATCCTCATTAAAATCTTTTGCTGCTGTAAAAACGGAGCATGTATGAGGCACAACATCCAGGTCCATCTGAGATGGGCGCAAAGGAGAAATGAATACATCTGCGGCCATCAATCCACTACGCATTTCTGCGCTATCACGGCCAGCACAGTCTGCAATAACAAAATCATAGGATTTTTCGTGTTCCTTTAACATGGCTTTGATGTTACCTGTCGCGCCTGTAACCGGAATATGAGGGAGATCTTCAGGGCGATTGTTGTACCAGGTTAATACTGATTTCTGGTCATCTGCGTCGACAATAATCACTCTATTGCCTAGTGACATCAGATACGCAGCTATAGATACCGCCAGTGTACTTTTACCTACCCCACCCTTTTGACTACCTAATACTATTATCATTATAGCCTCATATTAAGCTGTTAAGTTAACAACTTAATATTGCCATCTGAACGCGAACCATGCAATTATTTTTGTTATGTTAACAACTTAACAAGCTGTTAAGTATTTGATTTATAGATTAATTAAGATAACAAGATAACAAGATAACAAGATAACAAGATAACAATATTATGGGTGGATTACATATTCATAACTGGGCTACTGGCAAATCTGTCCATCTGGTGGTATACGCAGGAGAAAGCATTTCCCGTTTCATTTGCCACTCAGGGGCGGTTCCTCGCCCCGCAAACCACACTGTCCCTTTTCCCGACTGGTTCAGTTCATCGAGTGTTTTCATTAACTTTTCACTGTTTTTACGGGGCTGGATTTCATCAAATAATCCCGGCTGTGCTATACCCGATGGTGTGAAATCAGCCAGCATGACTCCTGCCTTCATATAGCGGTACCCTTCACGCCAGACATGGTTTAAGGCTCTGCATGCGGCGGCAATAATGTCCCGGCTGTCCTGTGTGGGCAATGGAAGCTTTTCCACAGCGGCATTGCTGTAACAGGGTTCTTTTACTGCAAAGGGGGATGTCCGTACAAATGTCGTCACCTGCCGGCAATACTGACGCTCCCCACGTAGTTTCTCTGCGGCCCGCTCTGCATACTGAACAACAGCCTGGTGCATGGCATCTTTGTCTGTGATTCGTTCACCAAAACTGCGACTACAGACAATCTGCTGTTTTGCCGGTGGTGCTTCTTCCAGGGATATGCAGGACTCGCCGTTGAGTTCGCGTACCGTACGCTCAAGAATGACGCTGAAGTTTTTCCGGATGAATGCCGTGTTAGCCTGCGCCAGCTGCAGTGCTGTGTTAATACCCAGCGCATTCAGCTTTTCCGTCAGTCTGCGTCCTACTCCCCAGACCTCACCAACTGGCTGCAGCCCCAGTAGCTTCAAGGTCCGATTACGGTTTTCTGCCGTCAGCGCGACCACTCCGGAAAACTGTGGCCATTGCTTTGTTGCCCACTGTGCACTTTTAGCCAGCGTTTTTGTAGGCGCAATGCCCACCCCCATGGTGAGTCCTGTCCAGCTCTTTACCTGTTCCCTGAGCTGATGACCAAAAAAATCCGGAGAGATGCAATGATTTATCCCCCGCAAATCAATAAACATTTCATCAATTGAGTAGGGCTCAACTGCGGGAGAAAGCGACTCCAGAACAGCCATGACCCGTTGGCTCATGCTGTGGTACAGCGCATAATTGCTGGAAAATACATGTATTTTCTTCTCCAGGCGCATCTGTCTCACCTGAAACCAGGGCTGCCCCATTTTGATGCCAAGGGCTTTTGCCTCCGGGCTGCGCGCGATCACACAGCCATCGTTATTGCTGAGTACGATGACCGGTTCGTTGCGAAGGTCCGGGCGGAAAACTTTTTCACATGAGGCGTAGAAACTGTTGATATCAGCCAGTGCAAACATCAGCGTAACTCCCGCGTCCTGTGTATCACGTGAGTGACAACACCAAAAATACAGATGTTTTCCGGATACAGTGTGCGGAACTCCGGGCTGTCTGAAACCGGCTCCAGTGCCGGGCGTGGGCGCAACAGCAGTCGTTTGACGGTGAACTCACCGTCGATCTCAGCGATAACGATGTCCCCGTGTTGTGGTTTTTCGGCCCTGTCCACTACCAGCAGATCACCATTCTGCACGCCAGCCTGGTTCATCGATTCACCGCTGGCGCGCAGAAAGAAGGTGGCTGCAGGTCTGCTGATGCAATAGCTGTTCAGATCCAGTTCCTGCTCAGCATAATCAGTGGCAGGCGAAGGAAAACCGGCCTGGCAACGATCGGCAAACTGGGTTTGTTGAAGTCGAGATCTATGTGGGAAACAGGAAACCAATAACGCAGAACGATTGAAGCGTTATTCCCGTAATAG
>NZ_JAHZSO010000109.1:0-1248 GCF_028421345.1 Escherichia sp. S10b | reverse complement strand
CCAGCCCAGCAAATCCATCACGTTGTGCCGCTGTACCCACATCACGGCCACCGCGAGAACAGACAATGTGAGCGCAATTTTTTCGATGGAATCCCAGGTCCGCGTACTCATAAATGCCGCAATGGCGTTCAGGTTATTCCGCAACCACTCACCACCGGCAATCACATAAACTTCATTCACAGTGAATTCCCTCCGAAGTGATAGTTGTTCTGGTAACGGCTGAGCATACGGGCGGAAAGCTGCTGGCGCATGTAGCTCATCTGACGTTCGACAACCAGCAGCGCATCCTGCTGGACCTGTACCTGGCTCTGGAAAATGGCAATCTGTTGCTGTGCCTGATTCAGATTCTCCAGAACATTGTCCATCACAGCCTGCGGATAGTTCCCGGTGGCAATCATGGCCCGGGCCTGCTGAAGCAGTTCCTGAATGTACTGGAGCATGATGTCGTAGCCGATATAGTCCGTCAGCTGGTAAACGACGCTGTTGGACACACCGAGCATCTGCGGGTCAATCAGATATTTAAAAACGGGAATGGTGGTGCTGGAAATAAACCCCTGTTCCCGGGCGTCAAGCGGAGTGTCACTCACTGCTTTATTCTGAATACTGGTGAGCAGTTTTGTAATCTGTGACTTCAGGGCTTTATCCCGGGCGATGGTCACATTTGCATCCGCCACCACCTTCAGACACTTGTCCGAATCGTTGCAGTGGTAAATTTTTGCCGTTCCCCCCTCCATAATCGCCCGGAGGATATCGCGGTCAGTGGTACGCGCCGGCAGGGGGGTAATCTCGCTGTCTTCCCCAAAAATCAGCGTACCGGTGAGCGTCATGATAAATTCTTTCAACTCTTTGTTGCCGTCAAACATTCTGTTTTTTTTCAGCGCCTCCCATATGATATTCTGGTTTTTCAGCACCCGCTCCTTGTCCTTGTCGCTGGCTTTGTCACGAACAGATGAGGACTGCCCTCCGACCGTGCACCCCTGACGAGATGCGGCCCAGTCGGCGAAGATATTGCTTTCACTGCCAATGTCCTGACAAACTTTCTGCTGAGATTCCTGCGTCTGAGGGAACAGCCCCCCCACAAGCCCCTGTGCCACCTGACAGGAACTGAGGTTCATACTGTTAATGTCACTTGCCATTTTCTGCAGGAAGTCTTTTGCGGTTTTTATTTCCGGCACCGTTGTCTGCAGGGCAAGGTCAAAAAAGTAACCGGCAGCATTGCTCATAATCTGCTTAACAAAACGCTGCAAC
>NZ_JAHZSO010000108.1:0-2025 GCF_028421345.1 Escherichia sp. S10b | reverse complement strand
GAATAATAGAAATATGTTCCATCAATTTTTTAAGTTCCATTTGTTCACCTTATTTATGTAAGGAGTATTTGATCATGTATAAGCTATGAAAAACAGCTTTAGGTAATAAGGAATATCTCAATTTTTAAACATAAAATGCGAATTATTTAGTACAAAAAAGTAGCGTTACGTGATCTTTCCCTGGGATACAACTCTGGCAATGGTATCGTGAACAGGAATACCATTTTCAAAATCACCATATTGCTTCAAAAAATCGAGATGTGTTTCCCCGAAATCCTCTATATCTTCCCAACCTTCTGCACCAGAAATAACGGCACAAATAGTCAACAGTAGAATATCTGACAATTTATGCACCACTTTCCAGGCTTGTCTGTAATCGGGTGTAATAGAAATATGTTCCATCAATTTTTTAAGTTCCATTTGTTCACCTTATTTATGTAAGGAGTATTTGATCATGTATAAGCTATGAAAAACAGCTTTAGACAATAAGTAGTATCTCAATTGTTGAACTTAAAATTCGAATTATTTAGTACAAAAAAGTAGCGTTACGTGATCTTTCCCTGCAAATGGAACGCAAAATAAACACCTATTCCATGAGTTATATAATTTTTCACAATGATTAATTTGTTTTCTCAGGAAGAGATTTTATTTCTCTTCACTACGAATTAGTTCATGCTGTATCTTTATTAAACATTCGTAAGACTCATTTTTGTTCGGGAGATGTGCTGTCATTCGAGCATAAGTTGGTTTCTCATCTTTAAAATATTTTACCATGATTGAATTATCAAGGACTGCCAACAACTGAACTGGATCACTGCTCTTTTTTTGATAGATACCCGCTCTTATATAACTTCTAAACCGATCGCCGAGAAACGCCGTTTTTTCTGCTGTATTTATCAACTCCTGCAACGTTCCTTTGATGGCATGATTTTCATTAAGGCGTAGTGACCCGACGCGAATTAAGAGTCTCGCCCCGCTTGGTGTGAATTTATTATTTTTACATGTACCCAGTTCTGTTTGCCAATAATACTCACCGATGTCCTCATTCTGATACCATCTCCACATGGCTTTATTATTTAAGACAGGAAACGCGGAAAAAATAGTACCCTTAGCGAAAATAGTAAAACAATCATGATCTTTAGCTTGTATTTCGCAATCAGCTATAACACCAAAACTAACAAATATCATCAGCAAAAAGAACAAAACTCTTTTCATTTTCTTATTCCTCTCGATGTTCTCTGTTTCATCTTAGCTAAAATTTCACCCAAATCATCTATCCCTGCTGTTGCTGGCCCATCGGGTTTATTAATGTCTGGGAATAAATAGGGTTCTGCACAAGTATATCCTGGTGGTAATTGAGTTGTTGGCCAATTTGTCTGTGGCAGGTAATCACTTGCTGTCTTTGTATCCATCCCTGGATACTGGGAATCATCCTGTGGCGTACAAGTCAGATTTGGTTTTACCCACTTCCTGCAATACAGTGTGTAGTCGTAAGGGCTTAATGCTCTGAAGAATGTTTTGAAAACATTAGGCGCACTACTGGCCTGGTCAATAGGATATGGCAGTCTTAATTGTTTCGCTATGTCCGGCAATTTACTTGGATCGGGCGTAGGCGGTTTGTTGGGTCTCGCTCCATATCCGCCATTATTTAAGTGTCCATATTTTGATGCCAGTCCCATTGAATCTATATACTGAACCGGATTCAGCGGATACTGATAAAAATTCCATCCCCCCTTCAGCCCAATCGGATCCTGAGTGATATACCTCCCCTGCAGCGGGTCATAATAGCGGTGGCGGTTGTAATACAGGCCGGACTCCTCATCATACTGCTGCCCCGGCAGGCGGATAAGCTGCTGCAGCTGATGCGGGTTCTCTTCATTCAGCAGGTTGCCCCATTCATCGTATTCTGCGCACCATTCTGTTGCCCCTTCCGTGCTGACAAGCGCCAGCGGCAGGCCGCGATGGTCGCAGTGGTACAGGTGGATTTTTCGCGCCGGCGTGTACACCGGGTCCATCTGGTTTTGC
>NZ_JAHZSO010000107.1:0-4551 GCF_028421345.1 Escherichia sp. S10b | reverse complement strand
CGCCTGGTAAGCAGAGTTTTTGAAATGTAAGGCCTTTGAATAAGACAAAAGGCTGCCTCATCGCTAACTTTGCAACAGTGCCGGTAAATCCATGCTGGCCCTGCAACTGGCCGCACAGATTGCAGGCGGGCCGGATCTGCTGGAGGTGGGCGAACTGCCCACCGGCCCGGTGATCTACCTGCCCGCCGAAGACCCGCCCACCGCCATTCATCACCGCCTGCACGCCCTTGGGGCGCACCTCAGCGCCGAGGAACGGCAAGCCGTGGCTGACGGCTTGCTGATCCAGCCGCTGATCGGCAGCCTGCCCAACATCATGGCCCCGGAGTGGTTCGACGGCCTCAAGCGCGCCGCCGAGGGCCGCCGCCTGATGGTGCTGGACACGCTGCGCCGGTTCCACATCGAGGAAGAAAACGCCAGCGGCCCCATGGCCCAGGTCATCGGTCGCATGGAGGCCATCGCCGCCGATACCGGGTGCTCTATCGTGTTCCTGCACCATGCCAGCAAGGGCGCGGCCATGATGGGCGCAGGCGACCAGCAGCAGGCCAGCCGGGGCAGCTCGGTACTGGTCGATAACATCCGCTGGCAGTCCTACCTGTCGAGCATGACCAGCGCCGAGGCCGAGGAATGGGGTGTGGACGACGACCAGCGCCGGTTCTTCGTCCGCTTCGGTGTGAGCAAGGCCAACTATGGCGCACCGTTCGCTGATCGGTGGTTCAGGCGGCATGACGGCGGGGTGCTCAAGCCCGCCGTGCTGGAGAGGCAGCGCAAGAGCAAGGGGGTGCCCCGTGGTGAAGCCTAAGAACAAGCACAGCCTCAGCCACGTCCGGCACGACCCGGCGCACTGTCTGGCCCCCGGCCTGTTCCGTGCCCTCAAGCGGGGCGAGCGCAAGCGCAGCAAGCTGGACGTGACGTATGACTACGGCGACGGCAAGCGGATCGAGTTCAGCGGCCCGGAGCCGCTGGGCGCTGATGATCTGCGCATCCTGCAAGGGCTGGTGGCCATGGCTGGGCCTAATGGCCTAGTGCTTGGCCCGGAACCCAAGACCGAAGGCGGACGGCAGCTCCGGCTGTTCCTGGAACCCAAGTGGGAGGCCGTCACCGCTGATGCCATGGTGGTCAAAGGTAGCTATCGGGCGCTGGCAAAGGAAATCGGGGCAGAGGTCGATAGTGGTGGGGCGCTCAAGCACATACAGGACTGCATCGAGCGCCTTTGGAAGGTATCCATCATCGCCCAGAATGGCCGCAAGCGGCAGGGGTTTCGGCTGCTGTCGGAGTACGCCAGCGACGAGGCGGACGGGCGCCTGTACGTGGCCCTGAACCCCTTGATCGCGCAGGCCGTCATGGGTGGCGGCCAGCATGTGCGCATCAGCATGGACGAGGTGCGGGCGCTGGACAGCGAAACCGCCCGCCTGCTGCACCAGCGGCTGTGTGGCTGGATCGACCCCGGCAAAACCGGCAAGGCTTCCATAGATACCTTGTGCGGCTATGTCTGGCCGTCAGAGGCCAGTGGTTCGACCATGCGCAAGCGCCGCCAGCGGGTGCGCGAGGCGTTGCCGGAGCTGGTCGCGCTGGGCTGGACGGTAACCGAGTTCGCGGCGGGCAAGTACGACATCACCCGGCCCAAGGCGGCAGGCTGACCCCCCCCACTCTATTGTAAACAAGACATTTTTATCTTTTATATTCAATGGCTTATTTTCCTGCTAATTGGTAATACCATGAAAAATACCATGCTCAGAAAAGGCTTAACAATATTTTGAAAAATTGCCTACTGAGCGCTGCCGCACAGCTCCATAGGCCGCTTTCCTGGCTTTGCTTCCAGATGTATGCTATTCTGCTCCTGCAGCTAATGGATCACCGCAAACAGGTTACTCGCCTGGGGATTCCCTTTCGACCCGAGCATCCGTATGAGACTCATGCTCGATTATTATTATTATAGAAGCCCCCATGAATAAATCGCTCATCATTTTCGGCATCGTCAACATAACCTCGGACAGTTTCTCCGATGGAGGCCGGTATCTGGCGCCAGACGCAGCCATTGCGCAGGCGCGTAAGCTGATGGCCGAGGGGGCAGATGTGATCGACCTCGGTCCGGCATCCAGCAACCCCGACGCCGCGCCTGTTTCGTCCGACACAGAAATCGAGCGTATCGCGCCGGTGCTGGACGCGCTCAAGGCAGATGGCATTCCCGTCTCGCTCGACAGTTATCAACCCGCGACGCAAGCCTATGCCTTGTCGCGTGGTGTGGCCTATCTCAATGATATTCGCGGTTTTCCAGACGCTGCGTTCTATCCGCAATTGGCGAAATCATCTGCCAAACTCGTCGTTATGCATTCGGTGCAAGACGGGCAGGCAGATCGGCGCGAGGCACCCGCTGGCGACATCATGGATCACATTGCGGCGTTCTTTGACGCGCGCATCGCGGCGCTGACGGGTGCCGGTATCAAACGCAACCGCCTTGTCCTTGATCCCGGCATGGGGTTTTTTCTGGGGGCTGCTCCCGAAACCTCGCTCTCGGTGCTGGCGCGGTTCGATGAATTGCGGCTGCGCTTCGATTTGCCGGTGCTTCTGTCTGTTTCGCGCAAATCCTTTCTGCGCGCGCTCACAGGCCGTGGTCCGGGGGATGTCGGGGCCGCGACACTCGCTGCAGAGCTTGCCGCCGCCGCAGGTGGAGCTGACTTCATCCGCACACACGAGCCGCGCCCCTTGCGCGACGGGCTGGCGGTATTGGCGGCGCTAAAAGAAACCGCAAGAATTCGTTAACTGCACATTCGGGATATTTCTCTATATTCGCGCTTCATCAGAAAACTGAAGGAACCTCCATTGAATCGAACTAATATTTTTTTTGGTGAATCGCATTCTGACTGGTTGCCTGTCAGAGGCGGAGAATCTGGTGATTTTGTTTTTCGACGTGGTGACGGGCATGCCTTCGCGAAAATCGCACCTGCTTCCCGCCGCGGTGAGCTCGCTGGAGAGCGTGACCGCCTCATTTGGCTCAAAGGTCGAGGTGTGGCTTGCCCCGAGGTCATCAACTGGCAGGAGGAACAGGAGGGTGCATGCTTGGTGATAACGGCAATTCCGGGAGTACCGGCGGCTGATCTGTCTGGAGCGGATTTGCTCAAAGCGTGGCCGTCAATGGGGCAGCAACTTGGCGCTGTTCACAGCCTATCGGTTGATCAATGTCCGTTTGAGCGCAGGCTGTCGCGAATGTTCGGACGCGCCGTTGATGTGGTGTCCCGCAATGCCGTCAATCCCGACTTCTTACCGGACGAGGACAAGAGTACGCCGCAGCTCGATCTTTTGGCTCGTGTCGAACGAGAGCTACCGGTGCGGCTCGACCAAGAGCGCACCGATATGGTTGTTTGCCATGGTGATCCCTGCATGCCGAACTTCATGGTGGACCCTAAAACTCTTCAATGCACGGGTCTGATCGACCTTGGGCGGCTCGGAACAGCAGATCGCTATGCCGATTTGGCACTCATGATTGCTAACGCCGAAGAGAACTGGGCAGCGCCAGATGAAGCAGAGCGCGCCTTCGCTGTCCTATTCAATGTATTGGGGATCGAAGCCCCCGACCGCGAACGCCTTGCCTTCTATCTGCGATTGGACCCTCTGACTTGGGGTTGATGTTCATGCCGCCTGTTTTTCCTGCTCATTGGCACGTTTCGCAACCTGTTCTCATTGCGGACACCTTTTCCAGCCTCGTTTGGAAAGTTTCATTGCCAGACGGGACTCCTGCAATCGTCAAGGGATTGAAACCTATAGAAGACATTGCTGATGAACTGCGCGGGGCCGACTATCTGGTATGGCGCAATGGGAGGGGAGCAGTCCGGTTGCTCGGTCGTGAGAACAATCTGATGTTGCTCGAATATGCCGGGGAGCGAATGCTCTCTCACATCGTTGCCGAGCACGGCGACTACCAGGCGACCGAAATTGCAGCGGAACTAATGGCGAAGCTGTATGCCGCATCTGAGGAACCCCTGCCTTCTGCCCTTCTCCCGATCCGGGATCGCTTTGCAGCTTTGTTTCAGCGGGCGCGCGATGATCAAAACGCAGGTTGTCAAACTGACTACGTCCACGCGGCGATTATAGCCGATCAAATGATGAGCAATGCCTCGGAACTGCGTGGGCTACATGGCGATCTGCATCATGAAAACATCATGTTCTCCAGTCGCGGCTGGCTGGTGATAGATCCCGTCGGTCTGGTCGGTGAAGTGGGCTTTGGCGCCGCCAATATGTTCTACGATCCGGCTGACAGAGACGACCTTTGTCTCGATCCTAGACGCATTGCACAGATGGCGGACGCATTCTCTCGTGCGCTGGACGTCGATCCGCGTCGCCTGCTCGACCAGGCGTACGCTTATGGGTGCCTTTCCGCAGCTTGGAACGCGGATGGAGAAGAGGAGCAACGCGATCTAGCTATCGCGGCCGCGATCAAGCAGGTGCGACAGACGTCATACTAGATATCAAGGGCACTGTTGCAAAGTTAGCGATGAGGCAGCCTTTTGTCTTATTCAAAGGCCTTACATTTCAAAAACTCTGCTTACCAGGCGC
>NZ_JAHZSO010000106.1:0-1955 GCF_028421345.1 Escherichia sp. S10b | reverse complement strand
TGGCGACGTGAACGGGACCTGACGGGCTGGATGTCGCTGTCACGGAAACCGCAAGTGACCTGGTACGGCTGGGACGGCGACCGGCTGACCACGATACAGAACGACAGGAGCCGCATCCAGACGATTTATCAGCCGGGGAGCTTCACGCCACTCATCAGGGTTGAAACCGCCACCGGTGAGCAGGCGAAAACGCAGCGCCGCAGCCTGGCGGATACCCTTCAGCAGTCCGGCGGCGAAGACGGTGGCAGTGTGGTGTTCCCGCCGGTGCTGGTGCAGATGCTCGACCGGCTGGAAAGTGAAATCCTGGCTGACCGGGTGAGTGAGGAAAGCCGCCGCTGGCTGGCATCGTGCGGCCTGACCGTGGAGCAGATGCAAAACCAGATGGACCCGGTGTACACGCCGGCGCGAAAAATCCACCTGTACCACTGCGACCATCGCGGCCTGCCGCTGGCGCTCATCAGCACGGAAGGGGCAACAGCGTGGTGCGCAGAATATGATGAATGGGGCAACCTGCTGAATGAAGAGAACCCGCATCAGCTGCAGCAGCTTATCCGGCTGCCGGGGCAGCAGTATGATGAGGAGTCCGGCCTGTATTACAACCGCCACCGCTATTATGACCCGCTGCAGGGGCGGTATATCACTCAGGATCCGATTGGGCTGAAGGGGGGATGGAATTTTTATCAGTATCCGTTGAATCCGATCTCAAATATAGATCCATTAGGATTAGAAACACTAAAATGCATTAAGCCACTGCATTCAATGGGCGGAACTGGTGAAAGAAGCGGTCCAGATATATGGGGGAATCCGTTCTATCATCAATATCTTTGTGTCCCAGATGGTAAAGGGGACTATACTTGTGGTGGCCAAGACCAACGGGGAGAATCAAAAGGAGATGGTCTATGGGGGCCAGGTAAAGCAAGTAATGATACAAAAGAAGCTGCTGGCCGTTGTGACCTCGTTGAAACCGATAATAGTTGTGTGGAGAACTGTTTAAAAGGGAAGTTTAAAGAGGTAAGGCCGCGTTATTCTGTATTGCCTGATATATTCACACCTATAAATTTAGGGCTATTTAAAAACTGCCAAGACTGGTCTAATGATTCTTTAGAAACATGTAAGATGAAGTGCTCCGGAAATAACATTGGACGTTTTATTAGATTTGTATTCACCGGAGTGATGTAATGAAATATATTATTTTTTTATTCAGAGCTATATGGCTGGCTTTATCGCTTTTAATACTATTCTTTTCCATGCATAGACTTTCACTATTAGACTCCACTCGTGATGTGAGCGAGTTAATTAGTCTCATGTCTTATGGAATGATGGTAATATGTTTTCCAACAGGCATAGTATTCTTTATTGCTCTAATATTTATAGGGACTGTATCAGACATTATTGGCGTAAGGATTGATAGTAAGTATATTATGGCGATAATAATATGGCTTTATTTTCTGTCAGGAGGGTATATTCAATGGTTTGTATTAAGTAAGCGCATTATAAACAAATAAATTAAGTTAATTGCTCTTATTATTATATGTAACCTGGGCATTGATATCCCGTATGCCACAGACCCGGCAGGTAACCGCCTGCCCGACCCGGAGCTGCACCCGGACAGCGCCCTCAGCATGTGGCCGGATAACCGTATCGCCCGTGACGCGCACTATCTTTACCGGTATGACCGTCACGGCAGGCTGACGGAAAAAACCGACCTCATCCCGGAAGGGGTTATCCGCACGGATGATGAGCGCACCCACCGGTACCATTACGACAGTCAGCACCGGCTGGTGCACTACACGCGGACACAATATGCAGAGCCGCTGGTCGAAAGCCGCTATCTTTACGACCCGCTGGGCCGCAGGGTGGCAAAACGGGTGTGGCGACGTGAACGGGACCTGACGGGCTGGATGTCGCTGTCACGGAAACCGCAAGTGACCTGGTACGGCTGGGACGGCGACCGG
>NZ_JAHZSO010000105.1:0-2500 GCF_028421345.1 Escherichia sp. S10b | reverse complement strand
CGTAAGCGTAAACTGACCGCCGTATGTAGCCATCAGACGAGAATTGGTAACTTAGACGCCCATCTGATATAGACGGACATCTAAGTATGGAATTACAGGACTGGCGAAAAGAACCTCGTAAAAACTATTCGAATGAATTCAAACTTCGTATGGTGGAACTGGCATCACAACCTGGAGCTTGTGTTGCACAGATTGCACGTGAAAATGGCGTCAATGATAATGTTATTTTCAAATGGCTCAGGCTCTGGCAGAACGAAGGGCGTGTTTCGCGGCGTCTTCCGGTAACGACCTCTTCTGACACTGGCGTTGAATTATTACCTGTAGAAATAACGCCGGATGAGCAGAAAGAACCTGTGGCGGCCATTGCGCCGTCTTTATCCACTTCCACTCAGACCAGAGTCAGTGCCAGTTCCTGCAAGGTGGAATTCCGTCACGGTAACATGACGCTGGAAAATCCATCGCCAGAGCTGCTCACAGTGTTGATCCGTGAACTGACCGGGAGGGGAAGATGATCTCACTCCCATCAGGTACCCGTATCTGGCTCGTTGCCGGCGTTACCGATATGCGTAAATCCTTCAACGGACTGGGAGAACAGGTACAACATGTGCTGAATGATAATCCCTTCTCCGGTCACCTGTTTATCTTCCGTGGCCGACGGGGTGACACCGTCAAAATTCTTTGGGCTGATGCTGATGGTCTGTGCCTGTTCACCAAACGCCTGGAGGAAGGCCAGTTTATCTGGCCTGCGGTACGTAACGGCAAGGTATCCATTACCCGCTCGCAACTGGCAATGCTCCTCGATAAGCTGGACTGGCGTCAGCCAAAAACATCCAGCCGTAACTCACTGACAATGTTGTAAAAAACTCCTGACCGCATTATAAAAACGGTCATGAGTCAGAAATACCTCATTCGCATCGCAGAGCTGGAAAGGTTGCTCTCTGAGCAGGCTGAAGCCCTCCGTCAGAAAGACCAGCAACTGAGTCTGGTTGAAGAGACGGAAGCCTTCCTGCGCTCTGCACTGACACGTGCCGAAGAAAAGATCGAAGAAGATGAACGGGAAATAGAACATCTGCGGGCTCAGATAGAAAAACTGCGCCGGATGCTGTTCGGTACCCGTTCTGAAAAACTGCGTCGTGAAGTTGAACTGGCTGAGGCTCTGCTGAAACAACGTGAACAGGACAGCGATCGTTACAGTGGGCGGGAAGACGATCCTCAGGTTCCCCGCCAGTTGCGACAGTCGCGCCATCGTCGTCCGTTACCGGCACACCTTCCCCGTGAAATACACCGCCTGGAGCCAGAAGAAAGCTGTTGCCCGGAGTGTGGCGGTGAGCTGGATTATCTGGGGGAAGTCAGCGCTGAACAGCTGGAACTGGTGAGCAGTGCCCTGAAAGTGATCCGCACAGAACGGGTAAAAAAAGCCTGTACAAAATGTGACTGTATTGTTGAAGCACCGGCGCCGTCCCGCCCGATAGAGCGTGGTATCGCGGGCCCCGGATTACTTGCCCGCGTGTTAACGGGAAAATACTGCGAACATCTGCCACTGTATCGTCAGAGTGAAATCTTTGCCCGCCAGGGTGTCGAACTGAGCCGGGCCTTACTCTCCAACTGGGTTGACGCGTGCTGCCAGTTAATGACACCGGTGAATGATGCCCTGTACCGTTATGTAATGAACACCCGCAAGATTCACACTGATGACACACCGGTAAAGGTACTGGCACCGGGTCAGAAAAAGGCGAAAACAGGGCGTATCTGGACGTATGTCCGGGATGATCGCAATGTGGGTTCGTCATCTCCTCCAGCGGTCTGGTTCGCGTACTCGCCGAACCGGCAGGGGAAACACCCGGAGCAACACCTCCGCCCCTTCCGGGGTATCCTGCAGGCGGATGCGTTCACAGGTTACGACAGGTTGTTCAGTGCAGAACGTGAAGGTGGTGCACTGACAGAAGTTGCGTGCTGGGCCCATGCCCGGCGAAAAATCCACGATGTATACATCAGCAGCAAAAGTGCGACGGCAGAAGAAGCACTGAAGCGAATCAGTGAACTGTACGCCATCGAGGATGAAATACGGGGATTACCGGAGTCAGAGCGTCTTGCCGTCAGGCAGCAGCGAAGCAAAGTGTTACTGACGTCGCTGCATGAATGGATGGTGGAGAAGAATGGTACGCTGTCGAAAAAATCCAGACTGGGCGAAGCGTTCAGCTATGTACTGAATCAGTGGGATGCCCTCTGTTATTACAGTGATGACGGTCTGGCGGAGGCGGATAATAATGCTGCGGAAAGAGCGCTTCGTGCAGTCTGTCTCGGAAAGAAAAACTTTATGTTCTTTGGCAGCGATCACGGCGGCGAGCGTGGAGCACTGTTGTACGGGCTGATCGGCACCTGCCGTCTGAACGGTATCGATCCGGAAGCGTATCTGCGCCATATCCTGAGCGTACTGCCGGAATGGCCTTCCAACCGAGTTGATGAACTCCTGCCATGGAACGTAGTACTCACCAATAAA
>NZ_JAHZSO010000104.1:0-3565 GCF_028421345.1 Escherichia sp. S10b | reverse complement strand
CTGTGCCACCACGGACGCGTTACGCGCCACCTCTTCCACCATCAGCTCAAAACGGCGCAGTGCCTCCGGACGGGCATCATCCTCAGTCATGGCACCGAGAAAATCATTCAGCGTACCGGGTCGGGAATCTTCATACACGGTAATGGTCCCGGCATGTGATGGCGGGAATCCCTCCACCAACAGAATAACGCTGTACTGACCGTACTCAACGTCCATGCTGTAACGCCCGGCTTCATCCGGATTTTCTGAGGCAAGCGTGTTCACCACCACCGTGTTGCTGTTACGTTTTGCTTTCAGCTGGATTGTGCAGTTCTGTACCGGTTTTCCTGTGCCGTCTTTCAGTACACCTGAAATCTTTACTGCCATATTCACCCCACAAAAAAGCCCGCCTGAACCGGCGGGCTGTCATAACACTGTGTTACCTGGCTAATCAGAACTTATAACCGACACCAACGATGAACCCGTCAGTGCGCCAGTCGCCACTGCCGGAGCCTTCATAAGCGACATCAACGGCCACGGATTCGGTCGGGTTAAACTGCACGCCAGCTCCCCACGCCAGAGAGGTGTTACTGTGGCGAGCGTCATCACTTCCGGTCAGCACGTCGTGCCTTTTTCCCTTGTTGTCAGTTACGCGGAGATAATCCCCGGAAAAAGTCGACACACGGCTGTAAGCCACGCCTGCCATCGCATACGCGCTGAACCATTCATTCACGCGTACAGACGGCCCCGCCATCACGCTGAACCAGCGGTTACGCACGGAATCTTCATGCCAGCGGGTATCGCTGTAACGGGTCAGCTGGCGATTCTTGTCTCCTGCATAGCTGAACGACGTCACCATCCCCAGTGTGTCCGTAAACTCATAACGGTATTTCACGTTAATCCCGTTCAGATCATCACTGCCGGGAACGTTCGTCCGGGCATGAAGATACCCCGCGCTCAGCGTGGACTGATGTTCAGACGCCCATGCAGGCGCACCGGATACGGCCAGACAAATGGCTGCGGACAAAATGGCGGCATAAAGTTTACGCATAATTACCTCTCGCTTTTCTGCAATAAAAAAGGCGTCATTTCTGACGCCCGTTCTGGGTTATAAAATTCAGCTGATACTGATACCTGCTGTGGATTTTTTCATCACCACAACCAGCAGATCGCTGATACTGGTTGTTGGTGTCCAGTTATTCGCTCCTGATGAAGATACGGTGAATGTCAGTGTCAGCGTCCCCTGTCCGGCAGGCATATCTATAACTGAGGAAAATACGCCCTGGGCATCCGTCGTGGACTGATTAAAAATCTCCTGACCATTGCGGGTCACTCTTAACCGGCAGGTTGAATACCAGTATGACTGTTGGTTATTACTGTTGAAATTCTCATGCTTACCACCGCGGAATAACACTGGCGGTATCATGACCTGCCGGTCAAATTTCTGATCATCACTGATTCTTACCGTGATGGTGCCACTGGCATAACTGTTCGTGCGGGGGAAAGACTTGCTGACCGTTTTGACAATATCGCCTTCAATCTGATTGGCTGACAGTTTCCCCTTAATCTGACAGTTTTCATTAATCGTGACATTGTTGAGCGTCCCTGAATTTGCATTCACATTACCGCTGATATCCGCATTTTTAGCGGTCAGCTTTCCGTCTGGTGTCAGGGAAAATGTCGGCGGATTTCCACCGCTGGTAATGGTGGGAGCCGTCAGGCGTTTCAGGAACACGTCATTCATGAATATCTGGTTGCCCTGCGCCACAAACATCGGCGTTTCATTCCCGTTTGCCGGGTCAATAAACGCGATACGGTTAGCGGCAACCAGAAACTGGCTCAGCTTGCCTTCCTCCGTGTCCTCCATGCTGAGGCCAATACCCGCGACATAATGTTTGCCGTCTTTGGTCTGCTCAATTTTGACGCCCCACATCGCATTCCATTTATCGTTAGCGTCCTTCCACTCTTTCGAAAACTCATCCAGTCTGCTGGCGTTATCCTCCGTCAGATCAACTTTTTCCAGCAGCTCCTTGCCGAGATGGGATTCGGTTATCTTGCCTTTGAAAAAATCCAGGTAACCTTCCGCATCATCGCTCGCCCGACCGACGGCCTCCACGAATGCCGATTTGCCAACGGTGTTCACACTGCGGATATAAAAGTAATAATCATGGCCCGGTTTGATATTGATACTGGCGGCTATCCAGTACAGCCCCGTGCCAAGGTAGCGGGCTGTGGTTTCAACCTGCCTGATATCGGTAATCCGCGTTTCCGAGAACCAGAACTCAAACTGTACCGTCGGATCATAAACCGCAAGATGCGGCGTGGCAGTTATCTGAAAATAGCCCGGCGTCAGCTCAATCCGCGACGGTGCTACCGGTGCGGCAATCCTGAACGATACCGACGCCGGATCGCCCTGCTGTCCCCACGCATTTACCGCCCGGACTGTCAGCGTGTACCGTTGAAGCGGTATGTGGTTTCCGTCGTCCGGGCCGTGCTGACCAGCCGCTCACTGCCGTCATCCGCTGCCACGGTCAGGCGAAGCAGGAAGCTCACCCCCTTCACCACCTTCGGTGTGTCCCAGCGCGCCAGCACCTGATATTCCCTGCTGTCTGCGGTGACTTCTGCGGTCAGGTGCTGCACCGCTGGCGGCGTGACACCATTCACCGTGCCGCTCTGGTCGCCGTCAAAGTGCGCCCCGTTATCCACGATGGCCTCTTTTTCCGGTACATGCTGCACGGCAGTGATGGCATACGTGCCGTCATCGTTCTCACGGATACTCACACAGCGGAACAGGCGCTGACGCAACGTCGGCAACTTCAGCCCCCATACGCTGTATTCAGCAACGCCGTCAGGAACACGGCTCACTTTCACCTTCACGCCGTCGGTGACGGACTGAACCTCCACGCTGACCGGACTCCCCTGCCCGTCAACCAGGCTTATCAGCGTGGTGCCGGAAGATGGCAGCGTGATTTCACGGTCGAGCGTCAGCGTCCGGGTCTGGCTGTTTACCGCCAGCACGCGCCCGCCGGTGCGGATACCGGCATAGTCATCATCGCAGATTTCAATGACATCGCCCGGTACATGGCGAAGCCCTTCGGCACCCACGCTGAAGTCCACGGTCTGCGTTTCCAGCAGTTCCGTTTTAATCAGCCACAGCCCGGCGCGGTGTGCCTGCCCCCGGCTGGTACAGCCAAAGGCATCCATCTTCGTGACGTTACGACCGTAACGGGCAATGGCCTGCGTGTCCTCCACAAGCTCTGTCGCCGTCTCCCAGCCGTTATTCGGGTCAATCCAGTTCACCTCAACGGCATTATGGCGGTCCTTCAGGGCGCTGAAGCTGTAGCGGAACGGCGCACCATCATCCGGCATCACCACATTACTGCGGTTATAGGTCCACACCTTATCCGACGGTCGGTCCTGCACGAACGTCAGCGTCTGCCCGTTCCATACCGGCATACAGCGCATCGCAGAGCAGAAATCACTGAGCACATCCCACGCCTTGCGCTGTGTGGTCAGGTACGCATTACAGGTGATGCGCGGCTCCGTGCCGCCAAAACCGTCCGGCACCGACTGATCGCAATGCTGG
>NZ_JAHZSO010000103.1:0-575 GCF_028421345.1 Escherichia sp. S10b | reverse complement strand
TCCGGCACCAGTTACGGCATTGCCGGGCTGCTGATGCTGGCAGTCAGCCACCGGCTGTACCGGGCGGAAGA
Organism: Escherichia sp. S10b; assembly: GCF_028421345.1. Lineage (NCBI taxonomy): Bacteria > Pseudomonadati > Pseudomonadota > Gammaproteobacteria > Enterobacterales > Enterobacteriaceae > Escherichia > Escherichia sp. S10b. The sequence goes on along the minus strand of NZ_JAHZSO010000103.1, from coordinate 504 downwards.
CAGAGCGGAACGTCTGGCGCTGGTCGCCTGCCTGCTGGCTGTTATTCCGGCGCTTAACCTTGCCACCAGTGATGCAGCGGCGGTGGCCGGTCTTGTGATGACGGTGCTGACCGTTGGTCTGGTGTCGTGTGCAGGAAAATCATTACCCCGTTTCTGGCCCGGGGATTTTTTCCCGGTATTCTACGCCTGTCATCTGGCTGTGCTGGGCGTTCTGGCGCTGTGACGGGTGTGGTATCTTTGACCGTAACAGGATGATTCGTCAGAGGCAGAACACAGCATGACAGAGCAGAAGCGACCGGTACTGACACTGAAGCGGAAAACGGAAGGGGAGACGCCTGTCCGCAGCCGGAAAACCATCATCAATGTCACCACGCCACCAAAGTGGAAGGTGAAAAAGCAGAAGCTGGCCGAGAAAGCAGCCCGGGAAGCAGAGCTGGCGGCAAAAAAAGCGCAGGCCAGACAGGCGCTGTCCATTTATCTGAACCTGCCCACACTGGATGAGGC
>NZ_JAHZSO010000102.1:0-1261 GCF_028421345.1 Escherichia sp. S10b | reverse complement strand
GATCGCCGTCGCTGGTACTGGCCCTGTCCACACTGTGGTGAGTATTTTCAGCCCTGCGGCGATGTGGTTGCTGGTTTCCGTGATATTGCCGATCCCGTGCTGGCAAGTGAGGCGGCTTATATTCAGTGTCCTTCCTGTTCAGGACGGATTATGCCTGAACAAAAACGTGAGCTGAACGGACGTGGGGTCTGGTTGCGGGATGGTGAATCCATCAATGCGGATGGCAGTCGTTATGGTGATCCCCGACGCTCACGTATTGCGTCATTCTGGATGGAGGGTCCGGCAGCTGCTTACCAGACACTCTCGCAACTCGTTTACAAACTGCTTACTGCAGAACAGGAATACGAGACAACCGGAAGTGAAGAAACACTCAAGACGGTTATCAATACCGACTGGGGATTACCTTATCTTCCCCGCGCCAGCATGGAGCAACGAAAAAGTGAACTGCTTGAGCAGCGGGCAGAGCCAGTTCCTTCCCACAGTGTGCCGGATGGCGTTAATTTCCTTGTGGCGACAGTGGATGTGCAGGCGGGACGTCATCGCCGTTTTGTGGTTCAGGTAACGGGCTATGGCAGCCGTGGCGAACGCTGGATTATTGATCGTTACAACATCACGCAGTCATTGCGCGGTGACAGCGACGGGGAGAGCCAGCGAATTGATCCGGCCAGCTATCCGGAAGACTGGGATGTCCTGCTGACGGATGTTTTTCATAAAAGCTGGCCGCTGGCCTCCGATCCTTCTCAACAAATGCGACTGATGGCAATGGCGGTGGACTCCGGCGGTGAAGACGGGGTCACTGATAATGCCTATAAATTCTGGCGTCGTTGCCGTCGTGATGGCCTTGGTAAACGTATTTACCTGTTTAAGGGCGACAGCATCCGGCGCGCAAAACTGATCACCCGTACATTCCCTGATAACACCGGACGAACGGGCCGACGGGCGCAGGCCGCAGGTGATGTGCCGCTCTGGCTTCTTCAGACGGATGCACTGAAAGACCGGGTGAATAACGCGTTATGGCGTGACTCGCCAGGTCCCGGCTATGTGCATTTCCCTGACTGGCTGGGGAGCTGGTTTTACGACGAACTGACGTATGAAGAGCGGAGCAGTGACGGGAAATGGAGTAAGCCGGGTCGCGGTGCCAACGAAGCTTTTGACCTGATGGTGTATGCCGAGGCTCTGGTCATTCTGCATGGATACGAAAAGATCCGCTGGCCGGATGCACCGGAGTGGGCGAGCCGGGAAACCTGGCTGGAGTGTGTCC
>NZ_JAHZSO010000101.1:0-960 GCF_028421345.1 Escherichia sp. S10b | reverse complement strand
ATGCAGAAAGGACGCCAGCGTCTGTGCATCCACGCCGGCGCTGCGCATCTCACCGACCGCACGGTGCGTGGGCCCCAGCCCCACAACTCGGGGACGCTCACTCGCCGGCAGCATGTTCACGGCTGACATCACCGCCCGGAACTGTGTGGTCTTACCCACACCGGCATAACCCTGTACCACCGTGAAACGGTCGGACGTTTCCAGTATCATACGGGTGGCGGCACGCTGTCCCGACGTTAACGTCTCCATGAGTTCGCCGGGTACTCTCTCCATCAACGGCGTGACCGCCTCCTTACCTTCGAGAATATGGCGAAGAATACTTTTTTCTGCCTCATACGACGCACGGGAAACCAGCAGACCTGTGCCATAGCCTTTTGCCACATCCACATACAGTAAGTCACCGCGTTTTATCTGCGCATTGATTTCCCCTCCCAGTTCAGTAAAACCGGTTCCTTCTGCAGCAAACGACTTCGCCTCTGTCAGCAGGTCCACCATGCTGAAGGCCAGGTTTTTACTTTCCAGCACAGGAAGGGCCAGATGAATGGCCTGCTGTGCCGGCGTGTGAAGCCCGGCTTTCTGCAGACTGATAGCGGTTTCCAGCAATGTCTCACCGGCACGCGCCTTTATCTGATCAGAAACCACCGTAAAGGAGGGATGGCGGGCAAGTTTTTCCGCAGTACGGGGTTCATCCAGCGAGGAATACAGCCGGACATCACGACCACTGCGGGCCAGACCGTTCAGGGTCGCGTTGTCCATCGCCATCTGTGTGACGGAGGCAAAAACCGTCGCACTGTCGCTGACGGAATGCCCGGGCGTTTCCACCCAGCCGTTCTCCAGCTTCAGTGCCGTGAATGGTGAATCAGCCACAGGCAGGGTGGCCGGTTCAGCCCGCCCCGGCACAACAACCGTCATCGCATCTTCACTGACGGATGCCACCTGCAGGCGGTCACCGCCGGAGAC
>NZ_JAHZSO010000012.1:0-1340 GCF_028421345.1 Escherichia sp. S10b | reverse complement strand
GAAAACGGAATCTATGGTCACTCCCGTTTTTGCAACACCGATTTTGACGACAAGTTGGCTTGCTTGAATCTATCCGGCGTCTGAATGGGATTTTATTCCCGCGCCTCGATGAGTTCCGCGCCTGATGAACCTCCAGAAAATATACGGCTTCAATGAGCCTTTCCGTTTTACAGGTTCCTCAACAGGCCGGTGGGCCGTTAGTATCATCAATATCAGTATTCGCAAAACCAGATGAATGATTGTTTAAACTGGTGTATTTCTGCCTTTATGCTTCGTAAGTTTGCTGTCGCGCCGTCAGTGCCCAGGCTATTCTGGCCAGCTTGTTTGCCAGAGCACAGGTGACGACAAAGTTGCTTTTCCGACACAACAACTCCCTGACCCAGTCGGCCAACTTGCCAGACTGGTGTTCCAGTTTTTGTATGAATACCCTGGCACACTGAACCAACAAAGTTCGGATCTTTTTGTTGCCCCGCTTGCTAATCCCTAACAATGTCGTCCGACCTCCCGTGCTGTACTGTCGGGGTACCAGCCCTGTTGCCGCCGCAAAGTCACGGCTGCTGGCGTACTGCTTCCCGTCGCCAATCTCAGTTGAAATAGTACTGGCAGTCAGCGTTCCAACGCAGGGAATACTCAGCAAGCGCTGTCCAACCTCATCTTCGTCCAACTTTCGTTTCAACTGAGATTCCAGATCTTTAATCTGCTCAACAAGATAGTGATAATGCTGTTGTAATTTCAGCAGTAACTGGCTGAGATAAAGAGGCAAACTACTGTCCTCAAGAAGGGTACTCAGTCGACTAATAACGGCAGCACCTCGCGGAACGCTGATACCAAATTCCAGCAGAAAAGCATGCATCTGATTAGTTGTTTTCACCTTATCCTGAACCAGGGATTCACGGACACGATGCAGAGCTCGCATTGCCTGCTGAGATTCGGTTCTGGGCTGCACGAAACGCATAGATGGACGTGATGCTGCTTCACAGATAGCTTCAGCATCAACGAAGTCATTTTTGTTGCTTTTAACGAATGGGCGGACAAATTGCGGTGATATCAGCTTTGGAAAATGCCCTAACTCTTCCAGCTTGCGTGCCATAAAGTGAGAACCGCCACAGGCTTCCATCGCGATGGTTGTTGCCGGGCATGTCGCCAGAAATTCGATTAGCTTTGGTCGGGTGAATTTTTTACGGTAAACGGCCTTCCCACGATGATCCTGACAATGAATATGGAAAGAGTTCTTACCCAGATCGATACCAATAAGCGCAATGTTTTCCATGATGGTTCTCCGAATGAAAGCCTGTCCTCAGCATAGTACTGGGAAGGAGGGAGTGACCATCTCATTAAAT
>NZ_JAHZSO010000003.1:0-842 GCF_028421345.1 Escherichia sp. S10b | reverse complement strand
TCCTTCAGGGCGGGGATATAAGGCGCGGTTTTCCACCTGACCAGGTGTTTGCTGTTGTTCAATGTATTGGCGGATGACGGATATTGGCGCACCTCCGCAGCTATTGGCAAAATAGCCAGGACTCCACAAAACGCCTTTGTAGTAATACCTGACTGCAATATCTGGTCGATCTCGTCGCAGTAACCTACCCGATACGCCTTTGAGGCTGTTTACCAGACTGGATATCGCCAGTTTGGGAGGATAGTTAATTAACAAATGGACGTGATCTGGTTCGCCATCCATTTCAACCAGTTCAGCTTCAAAATCAGCACATACATTTGAAAAGTAAGTGCGTAGTTTTTCTGTCGCGTCATAGTCAAAAATCTGACGTCGGTATCTGGTGACAAAGACCAGGTGAACATGCATCAGGAAAACACAATGCTTCCCCGTCGGATATCGGTTTCTTTATTCATAGACCAAAGTATCATTTGGCCTGTGAAACGATTACAGGCATTTAAATTCCAGTTAAGACCCGGTGGTCAACAGGAGCGTGAAATGAGGCGCTTCGCAGGCGCATGTCGTTTCGTTTTCAATCGTGCTCTGGCGCTTCAGAATGAGAATCATGAGGCCGGTAATAAATACATCCCTTACGGGAAAATGGCTTCCTGGCTGGTTGAGTGGAAAAACGCCACTGAAACGCAATGGCTTAAAGATTCGCCCTCACAGCCATTGCAACAGTCACTGAAAGGCCTTGAGCGGGCTTACAAAAACTTCTTCCAGAAGCGGGCTGCTTTTCCCCGATTCAAAAAGCGGGGACAGAATGATGCATTCCGCTACCCGCAGGGCGTTAAGCTCGATCAGGA
>NZ_JAHZSO010000002.1:0-48132 GCF_028421345.1 Escherichia sp. S10b | reverse complement strand
GCTATTTAAGTTGCTTCGTAAGCTGCAAGGCTGCATGAAGTCACACGTCAAAATGAAGGCCGCAAATAAGGCCATTCGCAAATACAAAAAAGACCAAATACAGCAGCTTTCTGCATTAATCGATCTCAGGTTTACAGAAAGCGAAGCCAAAGAGTTACTGGCCGGAGATTTCTGTGGGCACATCGGATTCCCTTCATACGCACTGAGCAACAATAACGCCGAAATCAAACGACTACAGAGCCGTATTAAGGAGCTTGAATCGGTCAAGTCTGTAACAGGAGCACAGCGCGAAGAATACGACGGCTTTTCTATGGAGATAGATCCAGAGGATAACCGCATCCTGTTTTATTTCCCTGGCAAACCAGAGGCAAACATTCGTTCGCTGCTTAAATCACGCGCCTTTAAGTGGAGTCCAACCCGTAATGCATGGGTTCGCAAGATTACTCCAAACGCCCTGGCTGATGCCCGATATCTAAAAGAATCGCTATTGAAAGCCTGACAGTAAGCCTACGGCGGGACGTCTCCCGCCGTATATAGAATTATATATTTATACAAATGTATAAGGACGCCTCGACAATGAAACGCAAAATTATTAACCCCCAAGATGTGATTAATTTCCTGACCGATCACCCATGTTCAAAAGTGGACGTAATCGCGGAGCACATTGGTGTGTCGCAGAACTCTATGCGTTGCAGACTGAGAAGCATGGTTGCCGAAGGACAGATAACAACCAGGAAAATAAATGGTTGCCTGTACTACTCCGCTAAACCGGAATTGCCATTTGGCATGAATCCTAACTCCATGTTGTTTAACACCTTATTAGCCAAAGTTAAGCCGTTGAGAGGGGCTGTGGCATGAGCATCAAAACCCATACCGGAATAATCATTACCAATGATGGTGAGAAAAGAGTGAAGTTGCGCGAAACGCCGACAACCTGGTGTGTTGGTCCGAAAGAAACATATCGCAAGGAAGATGGCCGTCGTTGTGGGGCACCACTTTCCCGCCGTCGCCTCCTTTTGAGCACGATAAAACCTATCGGGCAGGTTGAGCAACCAACGACTCCGGTAACGAAGATTTCAGACAAGAGTCTGGCAAACCTGATCGCTGATGCGGACAAGGTGCTGGAGCGGAACACCCCCGTTGCAGATGAGGAATGGTGGCAGGATTTCCGAGCCGCAATGCTAGAGCTTCAGGAACGTCGTCGGGAGGAGTTGAAGTGAGCAAGAAAAATGCCGGATGGGTCAGGCCAATGAAGGCGAATAAACATCATTATTTTAATGAAGGTGAAGTAACCAGCATTTGCGGCCGTTGGATGTATTTTGGTGATTACCGTGAGCCAGACACTTTTGAGAGTCCTGATGATTGCGTGTCTTGTCGCCGGAAATTGAACAAGGTGGCTTCTAAATGAAAGAACGTGGTGTTGTTTTTAATGACGATATGGTTAGGGCCATCCTCGAAGGAAGGAAGACGCAGACTCGCCGACCTGTAAAAAATGTCAGGGCCGATAACTGCCTGGTTATCCGTAAACCGACAAAGAAACGCAATGGTGTCTATACCCACGTTATGGATGCACTGGAACATGGTTTATGCCCGTTCGGTAACGTTGGTGATCGCATATGGGTCCGTGAAACATTCAACGCTTTTTGGCTGGATAACGATGTCATTCAGGAAATCAAAGATGGTGTCTCTCTGGCTTCTGAACTGTGTGATTACAAGGCTGATTACTCAGATAGTAGCAAGCCAGCTGAGGGCTGGACCCCGTCGATTCACATGCCGCGCTGGGCTTCGCGTATTTTGCTGGAAATTACCGACGTGCGTGTGGAGCGGCTGCATGACATGAGCGAGGCAGATGCTAAAGCAGAAGGCGCATCTCCGGTGACGTACAAGATTACACCGCCGGAAGCTGTTTATCGCGTTGGCTTTGGTGATATCTGGCGCGGTATTTACGGGCAAGAGAACTGGCTATCTAACCCGTGGGTATGGGTAATTGAGTTTAAGCGTATTAAGGAAGCATAACTATGAGCAAATCACTTAACGCACGCTGCATCCGTCGCTGGACCGTCGAATTTAAAGGCCGCTGCGACTCAAAATATAGCCCGTATTGGCGTAAGCGCGACCTGCGGGGGTACATCCGTGAGGTTGCACTGAACACCGCGGATTGCATGGTCGAGCGTATGGCCGAGGATAATGCGATGGTAGATTTTCAGGGGGCTAATCGAGGATGGTCGCCGGAGTTCTCAGCCTGGTACCACGAACGCCGTGAACAGTATCTCAAAGAGGCGCGCGACCATCTGAACGAAGACGCCACCAATGACGAGGTTGACGAGGAGATTCAGAACGAGCTGGAGGCCTGGAATGACTAACAGCACAGCAATTAACTATCAGGCACTACGTGAGATAGCAAAACAGGCAACACAAGGCGAATGGGTCGCATTTATTTCGTCGGGTACTGGTACATATGCGGTGCATACACCCGGTGATAAACGATGTGAAGACGTTATCAAATGGACCGGCTTTGACGGACAGAAAAACGCAGAGAACAACGCTCGTTATATCGCAGCTTTCAACCCAGAAGTAGTGCAGGCGTTGCTGAATGAACGGGAAGCACAAAGCAAACGCATTGCTGAACTGGAGGCCAGTCGTGCGGCGCTGGCGGCGGAGAATGCAGGGCTTAAGGCGATATGTGATGACCGTCGCAGGTTCATCATGAATGGGGTGCAGACGGGTTATATCAAGGTGCCAACAGCGGAAACAGCTCCAGACCTTGAGACAATTCGCATTGCTATATCACCACAAAAGCCCATTCCAGCCACCGATGCTTTCCTGGCTGAAATACGTGCGGAGGCACGCAACGAGGGGATTAACTACACCGCAAGCCGTCTTGCTGCTGCGTTCAATCACGGATTTATCAATAAGTCTTTGCGTGAAGTTTTCGACGTTACACGCATGATTTTGTCAGCGAAAGAAGAGTTGGCTAATGAACCGCACCCGATTGATGGCCTGTCCGGTGAATATGCGGAGAAATCTCTTGAGGAGTGGGCGGAACAGATTCGTAAAGGAGGCGACAAGTGAGCAATTTAGCGAGGCTACGAGCAGTATTTAGATATTCAGAGCGGGTAATGAGGCACATACAACCGAAAACATGGCAGAAATTGGATTCTGTGGGAGTTAAGTTGGAGAAGATTACTCAACTTAAGCAGTGGAATATCGGCGAATATTATGGAAGTCCTGGTCGGGATGTTCAGTTGGTAAAAAGTTGAACATTGCTTTTTTATTGATCGATTAACCACGATATGAAGGTTTTTTTATGGGGAAACCTTGTTTTAGGTGGTAACTGGGTGTAGTGTTTCATTTAACGTAGTAAAACTGCGTTAAGCGATTACCGCGTAATTTGTTGCTTTATGAAGCCCTGCCTTTTTCGGCGGGGCTTTTTTTTTAACGAGGATTTCAATGTCAGCAGAACCAATTTCCGGTACGGCCGTTGCTGCTGGTGGCCTGATGGGTGCCAGCGTTTTTGGTATTGCAACTGGTATTGATTACGGCGTTGTATTCGGGGCATTTGCTGGCGCTGTTTTCTATGTTGCTACAGCGGTGAATATTAGCCGTCTCAAGCTGATTGGCTATTTCTTTACATCGTTCATTGTTGGAGTGATTGGAGCGCCGTTAGTTGGCTCATTTCTTGCTAAATGGACCAGCTACAACGATCGTCCTCTGGATGCGCTTGGTGCGGTTATTGTGGCTGCATTGACCATTAAAATCCTCACGTTCGTAAACAGCCAGGATCTCGGTAGCATCTTTGGAATGCTTTCCCGCTTACGTGGAGGGGGTTCAAATGGTAAGCAGTGACCCGTCAGCACTGATTAATGCGGTGCTTTGCACAGTAATAGTAATGGCGCTGATGCTTTATCGACGGAAAGACTCCAGGCATCGTCCATTTGTTTCCTTTCTGGCTTATATTTACGTCATTGTATACGCCAATGTTCCCTTCCGTTATGTGTTCGGTCTTTATCAAGAATCCCACTGGCTGGTGGTTATTGGAAATCTGATTATCTGCATCGTTGTTCTGTATTTCAGGGGCAATCTGGCGCGGATAGTTGACGCATTAGGGTTTAATCATGACCAAAGATGAGATTTTTAACAGCGTTCTTGGAAAAGAGGGCGGCTATGTGGATCACCCTGACGACAAGGGAGGCCCAACAAAGTGGGGCATTACTCAGAACACTGCCCGTGCTCATGGATACCGTGGCGATATGCGCGATTTAACCCGCGAACAGGCACTGGAAATCCTTGAGGCTGATTACTGGTACGGACCACGCTTTGATCAGGTGGCCGCATTATCCTCTGATATTGCCGCAGAGCTGTGTGATACCGGTGTGAATATGGGGCCAACAGTGGCGTCCAAAATGCTTCAACGCTGGCTGAATGTGTTCAATCTGCGTGGGAAGCTGTATCCCGATTTGGATGCAGATGGACGAATCGGTCCACGTACCATTAATGCGCTGCGTGCTTATCTTGGGAATCGGGGAAAAGACGGCGAACGGGTGATGCTGACGTCGCTGAACTGTACGCAGGGCGAACGCTATCTGGAGCTGGCGGAGAAGCGCGAGGCGAATGAGTCGTTTGTCTACGGCTGGATGAAAGAGCGAGTGGTGGTATGACTGGTTTGAAGGCCGTTTTGTCATTTATTGGCACAATTATATTGGTTGCATTCGGCGCGTTTGGTTTTGGTCGTATGAAGGGGCGAGAAAAGGCCGAAGATGAAGCTGAAAAGCAGCGCATTAATGAGAATGCAGCCGCCGTAAAAGCCACTGCGGAGCGGCGTATAGAAGTGACAAAAGAGGTGGGGAATGTACATCAGAGTGTTAACCATATGGCTGATGACGATGTTGATCGCGAGCTGCGGGAGTCGTGGAAGCGTCCCGGTGGTGGTTGATACCGCCTGTGATTGGGTAAAGCCCATCTACCTGACTGATCACGATATCGATGTTATGGACCGCCAGACAAAGAAAGATATTCTGGCTCATAACAGGGCATGGGAAATCAACTGCCCCAAGTAATATATATTTCTATAATTATATAAATATATAGTTACAACATTCTATGCGCTTTTCTCATGGGCGCACGCATCAACCATGTTTGTCTGATATGCCGCCGCGCCCAAAAATCCTGAATTTATTGGCTGGGATTTTCGTGCGCGGCGCCACACCAGACAAACAGATCAAATATGGCCCCTTAGCTCAGTGGTTAGAGCAGGCGACTCATAATCGCACGGTCATCGGTTCAAATCCGGTAGGGGCCACCAATTCACTCTCACACATAAAGATAAGCGCGGTGGAGTTACTTCCTTCGTGCTCATCTTTATGCGTGCCTGGTGCGCATTTCGGGCGAACGTGGGGCTAAGTTACAGGCAGGGCCTGTTATCCGCAAAGGGGTAAAAGCTGGAGCGGCACGGAACTGTAGCCGTGTTACCAAAACAGCGTTGTCGGGCGATATCCGGCACACAACAGGCAAGGGCATTAATCAGTCTGGTTAGTGCCCTTTTCGTTGTGTCTGCTGTAGAGCTGGCCAGCGTTATGACTGCCGGAGATCAGCGCCGGAGGCACAACTAACATGGAGGCAATTGCATTGTTTAATCTGATTTATGCAGATCCCCCCTGGGAATACAAAGATAAGTGTAAGGATGGGAATCGTGGAGCTGGTTTTAAGTATCCAACGATGAAAGCTGAGGATATTGCTCGTATTCCTGTCTGGCTGCTTGCTAATCCTGAATCGTGTTTGTTGGCCATGTGGTGGGTTCCGACTCAGCCAGAAGAAGCGTTGCTGGTGGTGAAAGCATGGGGATTCAGGCTTATGACCATGAAGGGCTTCACATGGAACAAATGTGGTAGCCGACAACCAGATAAGCTGGTGATGGGGATGGGGCATATGACTCGTGCAAACAGTGAAGATTGCTTGTTTGCGGTAAAAGGCAAATTGCCGACCCGCCTTGATGCGGGGATCATTCAGTCGTTTACATCGCCTCGTCTGGAGCATTCTCGGAAGCCTGATGTGGTTCGTGACAAGCTGGTAAGGCTGTTAGGTGATGTTCCTCGTATTGAGCTGTTTTCTCGCGGTGATTTACCTGATGGTTGGCATGGCTGGGGCAACCAGTGCAATGGAGGTATCCAGTTGCATGATGCTCTCTGGCAAGTGGCATAAAATTATATAATTATATATTTATATAAAAAGTGCTTTACAGGTGGGAAAAAATTTCCTATGGTTATACCCGAAACCGAGCGATACCCGCCCTGGTTAAACCGGAGAAATCTGATGAAAGTACAAGACCGTGAAGTAGTAAAAAACCTCCTGCAATACCTGACCTCAAAAAACCTGACGGGCAGCGTTGAGTTCCGTGAAGCGTTAAAACATTTCAACGTCACTACGGTTTATCGTTGGGAAAACAAACATTCTGAAAGACCGTATGTGGTGGATGTTTTTGCGCCTGATATTGAGTGCGGTTTTGAGCGTCATTCGTTCAAGGAGAAACATTCTGCTGATTTTTTTTGTGAGGTTGTATGTGCGGCAGGAGATGATGAGTGATGCGTATTTCCTTCAAACGTGCGACTGAGCAGCAACGCAAAGAGTTCCTGGCTGATGATGTTGCGGCCGTTTATGACCTCATGAAAGAGGTTGTGGAATCAGGGAACTACACGGCGGCAAAGATGCTTAAACTGCAATTCTTGCTGGGCGACCTGAAATACAAATCCGAAGTTGTCGCCGGACGACGCGAGCATTAAACCGTAACGATAACGAACAACGAGCCTCGGCAATTGCCGGGGCTTTTTTACATCCAGACAAAGGAGAACATGGGATGCCTTCGACAAGCACCAAAAAAGAAATGGCGGTTAGTGATGTGCTTTACGCGCTTTCGACTATATGTGACGGAGCAATGATGAGGATGAAAGTCCTCCGTGAAGCATACGGAAAAAGTCACGATGAGGCAGCTAAAGAATGCCTGAATGAGATTGTGGACTTCATTGATAACCATCGTTCAGTTATATCGCGTCAACCGACAGAGTCGTCCATCACGATTAGCGCACCGGTTATCAATATATCAGTAACTGCGGCGTGTAAATCAGCAGCGGAAGATGATCGTGCTTATGCCGAGTGATTTGTTCTGGTTTCCGCTTCCAATAAGAGATTTGTTGGTATTTCTGGCTGGCGCTTACGTCTGGAGAAAAGCGAAAGACACCTCGTTATCTTTGAGGTTTGTCTTAGCTATATCGGTAGGAACCGCGCTGGGTACGGCGTATCTCTTGATATTACTGGAGGTATTCATTGAAAAATGGATAGTTTCATGAATGGTCTTGGCATTTTTCTGATGATTGTGGCCGTGTGTTTTTGTATCTCGCTGGTGGTTATTGCTGGTGTCCTGTGGCGCATCTTAGTGGCGCAGAGAGCTTTTCGGCTTAAGCGGGAGCAAATGCGCCTTGATTTCTATCGAAAGTAACTCTTACAGCCTCGCGGTGTCGCGGGGCTTTTATTTTCAGGTGATGTTATGGAAAAGAAAGAAGATAAACCGATTGCCATTGGTGCAGAGTCTGTTCCGTTTAAGTTTGAATGATCCCAACTGGTAACAATGCGTATCAGTGAAGAGTGGGGAGAAGTACAAGCCCGTGCTCAGTATGCAAATGGCGAAAACCAGTATTTGATTCACTATCAGGCGGCTGATGGTCGTGCTACCACAGAGTGGTTCGGTGAATCGATGTTGATTGCGATGGAAGATGATCGTTATCCAGGCTGCCCTGTTTTTGCCTGTGTTGATTTGCCAGAAGGCGCGGTACTTGAAGACGACAAAGAAGAATGCTCGTCTGATGGCGAACTTGTCATTACCGGAATCGTTGATGGTAAGCCGGAATACTCTCGTATTGAGGTAAATAACGGCCGCATCCGTTTGATCCCTGCGTAACGCATTACAGCAGCTCTTGTGCTTATCAGGGGCTGCGATAATGCGCAAACCAAAGCTGCCTCATTAACTCCAGCTCGCTGTGGAGTTAATGCTGGTGGCTTTTTTATTACTGGAAGGTGGGCGACCGCCGTCAGTTGCGACCTGACGACAGTCATTCATACCCACAGGGTGCCGTGGATACAAACCGAGGCCCACTTGCTTGCACAAGCGAGGGGATTTTAGCGGATAAACGGCATGACAAAACATCTTAATGTGGTTTCTTTACCACTTTCTGTGTTGATTGGTTATGAAAAGAACGCTCGCACACACTCCGTGGAGCAGGTAGATCAGATTGTTGCCAGCATACAGGAGTACGGATGGACTAATCCGATCCTGATAGACGAGAACAACGTTGTAATTGCTGGTCATGGTCGAATTGCTGCGGCCACTCAGTTGGGGATGGATGAGGTTCCCTGCATTGTTCTGGAAGGGCTAACGGAGAATCAGAAGAAGGCATATCGTCTGGCCGACAACCGTATTCCGCTGAATGCTGGTTGGGATGAAGAGTTGTTAAGCGCGGAGCTTGCAGATCTTGCGGCCGATGATTTTGCTCTGGACTCAATTGGTTTTACTCAGCGCGAACTGGATAACTTATTGAGTGCGGCGGTCTACGATGACACAGAGGGTATGGATATCCCATTTGAGAAGGATGAGGCCAAATCAGGCGTAAAAGTTCAGTACCTGTCATTTGGAGGTCATAAAATCCCGGCAACGGATGAGGAAGCGGATCGTTTTGACTGCGCGGTGTCTCGTTATGTTGATGATAATGGCAGCTATATCGGATTTGTATCCGCATTGCTGGCTGGGGAGGTGTGCTGATGCTTCACCTCAATTACGACATAACGCACCTACGCGGCGCGGAATATAACCCGCGTTTTATCGGTGAGGATGATCTTGCGAGGCTGGCGGAAAGCGTCAGGGAGCTGGGGCTTGTGAAGCCATTGATAGTGCGCGGCGATTTGCTGGTGGCGGGACACCAAAGGACGAAGGCGCTACGTAAGTTGGGAATAACGCGTGCTGCGGTGTATGTGTTGCCCTGTGAAACGACGGTATACGACGAAGTACGGTTTAACCAACTGCATAACGGAACGGATTTTGATAGCGGAGATGAGCGTTGCAGGGTGTCCGGTCTGGAAGATAAGCATGGTTTTGTTCAGGTTTCGGCAAGCCAGATCTCAGGCAATATGCGCGCGAAAATGGCATATGTTCGAAAGAACATAGCGGAACTGGTTATCAAGTATGGACCGTGGGGTGGTTGTGTTGCTACTCAGTCTGGCGAGGTTATTCACTGTGCTCAGTATGCATTAGCAGCGAAGATGACGCGCACACCGCTAACGGTGTTTGTGATCCCTGATGTTGAGAAGGAAAAATACCAAAGTTATCTGAATAAAACTTATGGTGTATTTGAGTATTCTCATCTGGAGAAAACAACATACATCCAGACGTATGCGCAGCTTATGCGGTTGCGTAATGGTGGCAGCCTGAAATCAAACCTGTATGAGTCGTTGATCCTCCCGATCATTGCCAAGACGCCAAGAGGAATTGATTTTGGTTCGGGGCAGGGAGACTACGCGCGAATGCTCAGGGCAAAGGGATATAACCTGCATGATCTCGAGCTTTTCCGCCGTAAGGGCGCTGGAAACACTCTGGATAGGACCGCAACAAACCGGATGATTGATACGCTGGTGGACGACTTAAAAACGCGAGGGCGTTACGACTACGTGATTTGCGATAGCGTTTTGAACTCGGTCGATAGTGTCGAGGCTGAATGGTCCGTTCTGACGGTTCTGAAAGGCTTGTGTAAAGCTGGTGGGTCAATATTCTTTTCTGGCCGTAGCCGTGGAGAGCTGGAAACCGTCCTGAAACAAACACAAGCGGCGAGTTCCAAAAGCCGGCTTTATTTTATTGATCATAACGGTTTTACCGCGTTGTACCGGAAGGGGCACTGGTTTTACCAGAAGTTTCACTCTGATGATGAAGTGAAGCAGTTGTGTCGTGTACATGGTTTCAGGATTAAGCGGTCAATATTCAACTGTAAGAGCTGGTATTTGCACGTCATTAACGATGATTCCCTTAGTTGGGCGAGTCTGGAGAAAGCTGTTCGTTTTGAGTTTGAGTTGCCGTTGCCTGGTGGTTCAACAATCGGACGATCTGATGATGTGCTGGCGGCTTTCCGGCCGTTGATTAAGTAGTGTGTAGGAGGCGCTGGTGGCTGACAGAATTGAGATAAAGATGGATTTTTCTTCTCAGGATATTCAACGACAACTCCAGCGCCTTGAAGAACGCGAATTGCCGTTCGCAATGGCGCTTGCGGCAACCAGAACGGCAAAGGCTTCTCAGGCTGCGATTAAGAATGAAATTAATCGGGTATTTGACAGGCCCACGCCGTGGATTCAGAACTCTACTTACGTTTTGGCCGCAAAGAAGAGTGATCCTACAGCCATTGTGTATGCTCGTGAATGGGGAGGAACGCCAGCCCCTGTAACGTTGACTCCGCAAATCGAAGGTGGACAACGACAGTACAAACGCTCAGAAGGGGCGCTAAGGGCTGGTGGATATTTGCCTAACGGCTGGCAGCTTGCTCCTGGTCCCGGTGCAAAGCTGGACAAATACGGGAATATTTCGCGGGGGCAATTACAGCAGGTCTTATCTGGCCTAAGAGTTCAGCGAGATGCGCATCAAAATCGCCGTCAGGGCAAGCCTACGGAGTTTTTTGTTGTTCGACCTGGTACAAGTAACCCGCTTCAACCAGGCGTCTGGCAGCGCGTTGGGCGGCGTCCTACGTTGATCCTTACGTTTATCCAGCAACCTAACTATTCGCAGCGTCTTGATTGGCATGGCGTGGCGCTGCGTGCTGGTGAGGATGCGTTTGCTGATGAAGTCACAAAGGCTATTGATGACATTCTTTCTAAGACTTTCTCTCGTTAATCATCGTGTGGTTGATGGTGTTGTTATGCAGAGTGTATTCACTGTGTTCTGTAGCGTCGCTCGCTGGCTGTCTGTGGGTGGGCACGAGCATCGTTTCATCGTCCGGCAGAATTGGGTCCTTCTGGCCAAAAGCGTTGGATGCGGGTCATTCGAACCCCGATGTTCGGCTAGCTAAACGTGAAAAAAGTTAGGTTAAAAGTTGCGGTAAAAGAAATTTACCCATCTCATTGAAAAATATTGGGAAAACGTGATTTTTTGCTGTGCTTGTGATGGTGAAAAGAAAGTAGAGAATTTTCTTTTAGATCATCAAGATACGCGCAGATCTTTAACCAATGCAAGGCTGTTTTGATAAAAATCTTTATAAATCATGCAAATACATCCAATCTTTTAACCAAAACACCATCGGAAGATCCTTTTTACTTATAAAAACTTAATAAAACCAGATAATTATGCTGGTTTGTGTGATTTTTTATGAGTAAAAAGATCGTCATTTTTCTCTTTTAGTATCAATAAGTTAAACATTTTTCTTTAACCTGTTGTGTTATGGCGGTTAAAAAATGGCTCTAAAAATCGAATATTTACCAGTCGGTAAGCTGCTCAGATATGCCAAAAATTCACGGACTCATTCAGATGAGCAAGTTGAACAGTTGGTGAACAGTATCCGTGAGTTCGGTTTCACTAATCCTGTGCTGATCGATGAAAAGAATGAACTGATTGCGGGGCATGGGCGGCTTGCAGCAGCCGAAATTCTGGAAATGGATAAAGTTCCGGCGATTCGGTTGAGTAACCTTTCTGAAAAACAGAAGAAGGCGTACAGGATTGCAGATAACAAGCTGGCCTTAAATGCTGGCTGGGATATGCAGCTTCTGGCCGAAGAAGTCAAAGAGTTAATGGATGATGATTTTGATATTGATCTGCTTGGGTTTAATGATGCAGAGCTTGACGAAATGTTAAGCGATGAACAGCCGCAGGAAGAAGACGATAATTCTTCCCCTGTTGTTCAAATTAAGTACCTGGCTATTGATAAAGAACGTATTCCCGCGACGGATATGGAAATTGCATTGTTGCTGGATGTTTATCGTCAGTACCACGACGCGCATGAAACGCATGAGGGATTTGTTCAGTATCTTGCTAATGGTTGCAAGTAATGGCCATCGTCAGTAAGTCAGAGTTTGCCCGCCGGAAAGGTATTTCTCCGGCAATGGTTACGAAGCTCTGTCGTTCCGGTCGCATTCCAGTGCTGAAAAGCGGCAAGCTGGATTTTGATAAAGCCAGTGCGGCTTATGAAGCGAGCCGACAGGTTGGTCGTGAGGTATCTGCTGAAAATGGAAAAAGAGGGCATGGGATATCTTCGGAACAACCAGAGTTACCCGCTGATGATGCCGGATTAGCTGGTGGTACTTCCGGTGTTGCGGTGCAATTCAACAAGGCTAAGACCGCAGAAAAAATTTATCAGGCAAAGCTGAAACGCCTTGAATTTGAAGAAAAGGAAGGCTCTCTCATCGCTAAAGATGCGGTCAGGGATGATGCATTTCTGGCAGCTAATGAATTGCGTAGCCGCTTATTTAGTATTGCTCCAAGAGCAGCTCCCCGTTGTGAAGGCAAAACAGCCAGGGAGATCGAACGCATTATTGAAGACGAGATTAATTTTGCGCTTCAGGCGCTCCAGGAATCCCGATTTATTAAGCAGGAAGAATAAACCTCATGGGCGAAACAGTATGGAGCACCGCTTTTTTCCGTGCGCTTCGCCCTAAATCACGGCTAACTGTTTCCGAATGGGCTGATAAGTATCGTCATGTAGCGCCGGGAACGTCTCCAGAGCCAGGGCCGTGGCGTACAAGCCGAGTGCCATATTTGCGTGAACCAATGGATGTTATTGGTGACGCTGATACAGAAACAGTAGTGATGCAATGTAGCTCGCAAATTGGTAAATCCGAATTACAGCTAAATGTTATGGGTTACTTTGCAGATCAGGAGCCATCTCCTCAGTTGATGATTTATCCAACGGTAGAGGCGGCTGAGGCTTTTTCAAAGGAGCGTATTGATCCGACGTTCAAATATTCCCCTGGTTTGAAACACAAGCTGCATGAAGGGAAAGAGGGGCGCGGTGCAGCCAAAAAGTCCAGCACGACTATACGTATGAAGCATTACGCTGGTGGATATATAGCACTTGTTGGTGCTAATTCCCCAGCAGGTCTTGCATCCAGGCCAATTCGAATACTGTTAGCTGATGAGATTGATCGTTACGGTGTGACGCAGGAGGGCGACCCACTAAAACTAGGTATTCAGCGTACTACCAACTTTCATAATCGTAAGAAAGTTTTTGTTTCTACTCCTGTTTTGGAGGAAACGAGCAAAATCCACAAGTGGTTTAAGCTCTCCGATCAGCGTTACTACCATGTTCCTTGCCCATGTTGTGGCACCATGCAGGTGATGAAATGGTCGCAAGTCAGATGGGATAAGAGCGATTCAGGTGAGGCGTTACCGGAAACGGCCAGATATGAGTGCTGTGAGTGCGGCGGGATTATGCGCGGATCTGGTAAACCAGACGTTGATTGGTTGGCGAAGGGGGTATGGATAGCTGAACATACTGGAGTTAAAGGTATTGTTGGTTTTCATATTAACAGTCTTTACTCCCCGTGGGTTGCATTGTCAGAGCTGGTTGAAGAATTTACGGAAGCAACCAGAAACCGCGATAAAAATGGATTAATGGAGTTTATTAACCTTAAGCTGGGTGAGCCATGGAAAGAGGATGCTAAAGACGATATCGATCCTGAATACTTGTTGCAACGCAGAATAAGGTTTGAAGAGTTTTTACCAGATGATGTTTTATTGTTAAGTGCTGGTGTTGACGTACAGGACACGTATTTAGTTTGTGAATTGGTCGGTTGGGGAAAAGGTAAGGAGTCATGGGGGATAGAATATAAAATATTCCCAGGTGATCCCGCACAAGATGTTGTCTGGAAACAACTTGATGAATACTTACTCCGTAGCTGGTCATTCCGTGACGGTCGAAAATTACAGATTTCTTCCGTTTGTATTGACTCTGGTGGGCATTTTACGACAGAGGTATATCGCTTTACTAAGCCGAGAGAATCAAGGCGAATATACTCTATCAGGGGGCGTGGTGGGGTAGGTTTACCGTTTATAGGAAAGCCAAGTAATAATAACCGTGTGGGTGCTATGTTGTTTAATTTGGGGGTTGATGATGGTAAAGGGACCATCATGGCAAGAATTAAACTACATGATCCTGGTCCTGGTTATATGCATTTCCCATTAGATTCTGACAGAGGATATGATACCGAATACTTTAAAGGATTATTATCAGAGAAGAAAATATTTGAATATAAAAATGGGCAGACAAAAGAAAAGTGGGTAAAAGTCTACGAGCGTAACGAGCCTCTTGATTGCCGTAACTATGCAACTGCCGCGATGGAAATTCTGAACCCTAATTTTAACTGGCTTGCCGAACAGGAAATGCGAGGTAATGTGTATGTGCAGAACTCGTCAGGTATACGTAGAAGACGCCGTAGAGTTATAAGTAAAGGCGTAACCATATAGAGGAAATATAAATGAACAATGAAGCATTTTCTCTGACTGAAGCCAGAGAGATGTTATCTGTCTGGCGGGAAGCATATCGCGCTATTGCTATTGGCGGTCAGTCATATAAATTTGGTACGCGGCAGTTAACTCGTGCGGATTTATCAGAAGTCAGAAAAGAGATGGATTACTGGCGTAATGAAGTAGAAAGATTATCAGCAGGTATACGCCGAGGCCCACGAATTAAACGAGTGGTGATAAGAGATTTATGAATATTCTTGATCGAGTTATTGCGCCGTTTTCACCTCAGAGGGCATTAAATCGAGCTTTGGCAAGAAAACGGTTAGAAGCACTTGAAGGTATTAATAACCTTGGATATTCACGTCATGGTGCAAGCACTCATAAAAAATCATTAAGGGGTTGGTTTAGTAAAGCTGGTTCTCCTGATGATGATATTGTTAAAAATATAGATAAATTGCGTGAGCGTTCTCGTGATCTCTTCATGGGAAACCCGCTATCGGTTGGCGCAATAAAAACTATCAGGACAAACGTTGTTGGTTCCGGTTTAAAACTAAATGCGAACATTGATGCCGATTTCTTGGGGATGACGCAGGAAGAAGCGCGAGCATGGGAAAAGCATGTTGAGCGTGAGTTTAGATTATGGGCTGATTCTCCAAATTGTGATGCATCAAGAATGTGTACTTTTGGACAATTGCAATCATTGGTCCAAATATCTGCGTTAACATCTGGCGATATATTTGCTGCGCTACCAGTTATTAAGCGTAAGGGTGTTATATATGATTTGTGCGTCTATTTAATTGAAGGTGATCGTGTTTGCAATCCAGAGGATCGTTTTATACCAAATCTTTACGGTGGCGTAGAGGTTGGTGAATTTAGCGAGCCTGTGGCGTACTGGGTTGCAAAACATCACCCAGCCGGGACTTCTGGTTTTGTAACCCGCAAGTGGGAACGTATTCCCGCATATGGGAGTAAAACAGGAAGAAGAAATATTCTGCATGTCATGCAGGATTTTGAAAGGCCTGGGCAACGCCGTGGCGTTCCTGTCCTTGCTCCTGTAATTGAAGCATTGAAGCAGTTAGGACGATACACCGATGCTGAATTGGTTGCTGCGGTTGTGTCAGGGATGTTTACTGTCTTTATTAAAACAGACGCTCCTGATGGGCCAGTCGGTGAATCGGGTATCCCTCAGTACGAGCAGATCGATAACCATGATGATAACACCCAAGAAATGGGGAATGGCTCCATAGTAAGTTTGGGTGAAGGTGAGTCGATAGATACAGCAAATCCCGGGCGACCAAATACGGCATTTGATGGTTTTGTTGTCGCCATATGCCGTCAAATTGGGGCTGCTTTAGAACTCCCTTACGAACTCTTGGTAAAGCATTTTACAGCAAGTTATAGCGCAAGCAGGGCCGCATTACTTGAAGCCTGGAAAATGTTCCGTATGCGACGTGACTGGATGGTTCAGTCATTTTGCCAACCGATCTATGAGGAATGGTTGGCCGAAGCCGTTGCTAAAGGTCGTGTTATTGCCCCTGGTTTTTTTTATGGGCCTGAATATCGCGCTGCATGGAGTGGCGCTCAATGGTATGGCCCATCACAAGGCCAATTAGATCCCCTTAAAGAAGTCAAAGCTGCAAAACTGCGTGTTGAGGAAACATTCTCTACCCGTGAAAAAGAAGCGGCTGAAATGTCAGGTCTTAACTGGGAAGAAACCGCACAAATCTGTGGCAGAGAAGAGAATGCTCGCCGTGAGTTGGGGCTTATTACACCTCCTGTTTCTGAGGTAAATGAACAAAATATGGAGACTGATGATGCCTAATTGGTGGGAAATAAAAAATAGCACGGGTGAAGATGACTCTCCGGCTGAACTTTTAATTTACGGGTATATTGGTGAATTTGATGAGGTTTCTTCTTCTGACATAGTTAATAAATTAAAGGATATTTCATCAAATACTATCAACGTAAAAATTAATAGTTATGGTGGTTCTGTTTTTACTGCTCAAGCTATTCTTTCATCATTAAAGCGTCATAAGGCGAATATTACGGTTTATATCGACGGGATTGCTGCATCGGCTGCAACTATTATTGCAATGGCGGGTGATAAAATTATTATCCCATCTAATGCTATGATGATGATCCATAATCCGTGGACATTTGCTGCTGGCGATGCGGATGAATTGCGTGATATTGCTGAGATGATGGATAAGATACGCAATAGTATTTTATCTGCATATAAGGAGAAAACAGGGCTTTCTGAGGATAAATTAATTGAACTAATGGATCAGGAAACATGGCTAAATGCAGAAGAGGCTGTAGAGCTTGGATTTGCTGACGAAGTTGAAAAACCAATACGCTTATCCGCTTCTATAAAGGAAGGGATGCTTTCGCTTAATGGAATAACTTTTGAAGCATCAAGGTTTTCAAAATTACCTGATTCACTCGCAAAGTTGCCGCAAAATAAAAATGAGTTATCTACTGAATCAAATGAACAAAATGAGGACGATATTGTGACTCTTGATGAATTAAAAAATAAATATCCAGAATTATACAATCAGGTTTTTAATGCTGGTAAAGACGAGGGCGTTAAATCAGAACGCGAGCGCATTGAAACAATCGAGAATAGCGTGATTCCTGGTCATGACGACCTGGTTAAGAATGCAAAATTCAAAACAGGAGTTTCTGCGGCTGAACTTGCTTTGGAAATTATGAATGCAGAGCGAGCGCGTAACAAAAACTTTCTTAATCAACGGCAAGAAGACGCAAGTGAGGTGAATGATTCAGTTGATGTTAATCAACCAGAAAACAACGGCAACAAACAGGCTGAAGCAGTAAAAAATGTTATTGGGTCAGTATTTAAAAACCGCGATAAAAATTAAGGTGAGTTTATGCGAGAGTCTTTTTCATTTGAACCAGATAATCTGATTATTTCTGGTGGTATGCCAGCAATTCCAACAAGTATTAAACTTGCCAGCGGTAAAGTAAAACGGGGTGAGTTACTTGCTTTTGTCAGTATTGATCAGACAACAAATGTTGTCACTGTGGCGCCAATAAATCTCTCTGGTGAAGGGGAGGCAAAAGAACCGTATTGTATCGCTCAACACAATATTGATGCGACTGATTCAGCGCAAGTTGGAACAGCATGGCTGACCGGAATGTTCAATGCACATGCGGTTATCCTTCCTGAATCAGCAAAGATTGCCGATGTATATCTGGCTTGCCGGAAGGTTGGGATATTCCTTAATACCGCACAACAAAATCCATCTGCATAATATAAAGAGGTCGTATTTTTATGCCGAATATTGATATTTTTGAACGACGTACAATGCTTGAGCCTGTTATTCAGAATTTCAAGGCTCGTCGTTTTCTTCTTCGTACCTTTTTTCCTGGTGTTCAGACCTTTAATACAAAGAAAGTTGATCTGGATTTTGTTCGCGGGGGCCGTACTATGGCTCCGTTTGTTGGTAAAGGTTTTGGCTCAAAAACCGTTGAGCGACGCGGCTTTGTAACGAGAACTCTGGAGCCACCACTTGTTGCACCTGATTTGGTAACAACAGCCGAGCTGCTTTTAAACAGGCTTCCGGGTGAGAATATTTACAACGCAAAATCGCCAGAAGAACGAGCCGCCGAGCAATTAGGTAAAGATTTGCTTGAGCTTGATGAAATGGTTAACCGCCGTGAAGAATGGATGTGTGCACAAGTCTTGTTTACGGGGCAGGTTGATATTGTTGGTGAAGGAGTGGATGACACAGTTTATTTTTGGCCTGAAGAGGAAGGAGATAAACCATATCTTGAACTGACAGGTGATGATTTATGGAGTGCAGCAAAATCAGATCCGTTGGTCAATGTTCGCAACTGGAAACGTCGGGTATCACTAACTTCAGGTTTTACACCTCGTGTTGCCGTAATGGGCGCAAAAGTTGTTGATGCCTTCGTTAAAAATGAAGCAGTAACTAAATATCTTGATAATCGCCGAAAAGAGCTTGGGTATATTGAGCCTAAGGAGTTAGAAGAAGGCGTAACTCATTATGGCAATCTTGAAGGTGTCGATTTTTATGGTTACGACGAACTTATTCGCAATGATAAAACAGGAAAACCAGAACCATTAGTACCGGAAGATAAGATCCTCTTTGGCTCTCCTGGTCGAGGAACGATGCTGTATGGTGCTGTAGAGCTTGTAGATGACGCCGAAAAGACTCTAACGATTGTTGAGTCGCCACGAGTTCCAGACACCTGGGTAACTCGTAAGCCGGCTGGCCGTTATGTTGCCATGAAGTCATCTCCACTGCCTAATCCTGGTGTGGCTGATGCCTATCTGGTGGCTAAGGTGGTTTAAATGGCCAGACTGATTAAAAACATTGATACGATAAGCCACGGCTCGCTAAAAGCGGGCCGTTTGCTTAATGGGCTAATGGATAACTCCAGAATTGCCGAACTGATTGCGTCAGGACATGCTATTGCCACCGAAGAGGATGGTGATTTGGCATCGGCTGGGGGCTATGATGCTGCTAAGTTAGCTTTTGAGCATGGATACGCATCTGCTGTTAATGATGCTGTGGACGCAGGGTTGATTACGCGAACGGAGGCGGGTAGCTGTGTATTCGAGGTTGAGTTTGAGGATGATGGCGGCAATGAGGAAATGGTTGCTGATGATTCATCTGAGTCTGTAGCTACTTCTGATACCAGTAATGCGAAAAAATCAACGCAAAAAAAAGGTAATAAGAAGTAATGAACTCCTTCAAAGAGGTTATAGCGCAAGATATTTCTGCAATATTCCTCAATGAAAAAGAGTTTGCCGATACATATAACATAGACGGCAAGGATATCCTTGCCGTTATTGATACAGACCTTATTCATGAGCGTAATAAACGCTCATATGCTGAGTTTGCAGAGGGAATAAATCAGGGGCAAATAATATTATTTGTTTCAAGAAAAGATTTTCCTGTTCTCCCTGTCAAAGACCAGTCAATGAAAATCAACGGTAAAAGTTATATTGTTGATGAAGTATCAGATAATGTTGGTGTATTGGAAATAACTCTCACTGTTAATACTAACAGAGGAATGCCGATTTGATTAATCTTTTGATAGATGCAATAAAAAATCGGTTGGAACATGAGGTTTTCCATGATTTATTAGTGCAGGGGCCTCCTTATGATGAAACAGACAGCGATATTAAATTGTTTGTTCCAACAATATTTAAAGGGTACTTGCCTCCTAAATCACAACCATCTCCAGATAAACCGCCAGAATTTCCTCATGTGATTATCAGACCCACGGAAGGAGGAATGCAGCCTGAAACGGATGAAGTTAAGGTTAAGTTTCTTCTAGGTGGTTTTTGTGAGGACCATACTGGGTATGAATGGGTAATGGCTCTTCTTGAAAGGATGATGTTTCATTTTCAGGAGAAGCCTTTACTTGAAGAGAAATTTCTCTTTCAGGGTGATATCAGATGGCGAATGTTTGATGATCAACCATATCCATATTGGATAACGGAAGCAACTGGAACGTGGCTAGTATTAAAGCCTCAGAATATTCAGTCTCAGGAGTTTATCTAAATGGCTAATAAGAAAAGTAGTAAAGAAGATATAGAAAAGAAGGAAGATGTTGCTCAAACATTTGTATATATAGGACCAACAATCCCTCAACTCTCAATTTTGAAGCATAAACTATTTAAGAATGGCTTATCTCCAGAGTGTGAAAAATTAATATCACATATTCCTGGTGCAAAGTGTTTGTTTGTGGCAACCAGTGATTTTGCAGATGCAGAAAAAAGACTTTCTGATAAAACCAGTGTCGAGTATGTAATGTACTCTAGAGTTTCTTCTTCTATCATGGAGATTAAATAATGGGATATCGCCACGGTATTTATATATCTGAGCTGGCTACATCTATAACTCCTCCAGTACAAGTTAGTGCTGGGTTGATTGTCGCATTTGGTACAGCTCCTGTTAATCAGTTAGAAGATCCAGCCTCAGCGGTAAATAAACCTATCATTGCTTATACATACGCAGAGGCCGTATCTAAAATAGGATATAGCACAAACTTCGAGAAATATACTTTAAGCGAAGTAATTAAAGTCGCATTTGGAATATATGGTGTTGCGCCAGTTGTATTTATCAATGTGCTTGATCCAGCAAAGCATAAGAAAGACGTAACTGATGAGGTAGTAAAACTTTCTGGCGGGAAAGGTACGCTCTCTAACGATGGTGTCTTATATAAATCTGTTGTTGTGAAAAAAGCAGATGGTGATTCGGCAGGGTTAACGGTTGATACCGATTATGTGCTGGCGCTGGATGATAATGGCTATACGGTCATTACCGCTATTAGCGGAGGAAAAATTACCGAAAAAGACGCTACTCTTAAGGTTAGTTATACACATCTTGATCCCGGTGCCGTAACTAAAAATGACATTATCGGTGGTGTGGATTCCAACACTAAAGCCAATACAGGGCTTGAGTTACTGTCTGATGTGTATCCCCGCTTCAAGTTGGTTCCTGGACAAGTGATTGCGCCTGGATTTAGTTCTGATAGTGAAGTTGGTCAGCTAATGGCGGCTAAAGCCGCGTTGATTAGTGAATTGTTCAAAGCAGAAGCCATAACTGATGCACCGACCGATAAATCTACTATCAGTGATTACTCGGCTGTTCCTGAATGGAAACAGAACAATAATCACATGGCCGCTAACCAGACAGTGTGCTGGCCGATGGTGAAACTTGGTGACAATATTTACCATCACTCAACCCATTTAGCGGCCGCAACATGCTTGCTGGATAGTCAGTATGGCGATATTCCATCACGTTCTCCGTCAAATATAAAACTACAGATGGACGGTGCTGTACGTAAAGATGGCAGTGAAGTATGGCTTAACATTAGCCAGGCAAACTACTTAAATGGACAGGGGATTGTAACAAGCCTTAATTTTGATGGTTGGAAATCATGGGGAAACCGTAATGCTATTTATCCAACATCTACAGACCCCAAAGACGCATTTCGTGTTTGCCGACGTATGTTTAACTGGGTGGGTAATACGTTAATTCTTTCGCATTGGTCAAAAATAGACAATCCTGCAAACCGTCGATTAATTGAATCGATTGTTACAAGTGCGAATATTTGGCTTAACGGCCTCACAGGTAATCAGGATATTGCAGGTGGTGTTGTTACCTTTGATCAGTCTGAAAACACGATTACGTCATTGATGGACGGGATTGTTAAATTCCATGTAAAAATGACACCATTCTCACCTGCCAGAGATATAGAGTTCGTCATGGAATATAATCCTGATTATCTGCTGAACTTGTTTTCTGAATAAATAATAGGAGGTTGCTTTGAGCAATCAAATTCCTGAGAGACTTATTAACTTTACAGTATACGGTGAGGGAAACCGTATTATCGGTGTTGCTGACGCAAAGCTGCCATCAATTGAGATGATGACAGAAACTGTTAGTGGTGCAGGTATCGCTGGAGAGCTTGATAGCGGAACGCTGGGGCATTTCAAACCAATGACTGTCTCTCTTAAATGGCGAACTCTGACCTCTGCTGGTACAAAATTATTTCTATCCTCATCGCATCAGGTAGATTTTCGCGGTAGCCAGCAGGTTTATGATGCCGGAACAGGAAAATATAAAACGGTTCCTATTCGAGCTTCAATGAAGCTAAATCCTAAAAAACTGGATTTGGGTTCGCTACAGGTAGCAAAGGCCACTGATTCAGAAAATGAATTCGAAGTTCTCTATATCAAATTATTTATTGATGGGAAAGAAGTCTTAGAAATTGATAAGTTGAACTTTATTTGTATCTTTGATGGCGAAGATATATTAAAAACTGTTCGTGATGATTTAGGTTTATAAGGTGAAAAAATGGAAACCGTTAAATTAAGTAAAGAATATCGTTTTGAAGACTTTGAGCCAGTGACTGAACTCAACCTTGATTTAGACAACCTAAAAGGCAGTGATATTTTAGAGGTATCGGACTTACTGCAATCTCAAGGGCATGTTTCAGTTCAAACATCACTTGATAATAAAGTCCATGCAGCCTTGGCTGCTCGCTGTATTGGTCGTCCAATAGAGTATCTGAATGGATTACCAGCGAAAGACTTTGTTAAAGTTTGTCAAAAGGTACAGAATTTTTTGCTCTCGTAGGTTTTGATGAGCAAAAACCTATTGATAAGCAAATAATGAGGGCCGCGAGTTCTCTATCTCAATCATCTCAATCAACACCTATATCCTACTGGCTTTCGCTTCGGTTGAGGCGAATCGTCGCATGGATTGACGTGTTTAATGAGGATTAATACTAATGGCCAGCAATAAGAACTTTAAGCTGGCTTTTGAAATTGGCGGCAAAGTTGCCGCCTCTCTCCCCAAAAGTTTTACTACAGCTAATCAGGCTGTTGCTAAATTAAATGCCGAGCTTGCTGGATTAACGAAAGAACATGGGGAAATTCAAAAGCTACAATCTGTAAAAGTAAAGGTTGGACAGACTGCCCTCGAATATCATAAAGCTGCCGCTCGCGTTGAAGAGTTACAGAAGCAAATAAAAAACACGGCCAATCCAACCAGAGCGATGCTTCGTGACTTTGAGAAGGCAAAAACACATTCATCGAATTTACGAGCATCACTACGTTCTCAGCGTGAAGAACTGGCCGCTTTAAAGTCTGCCTATCAGGGAGCTGATACATCTGCCAGAGCTTTGGCCTCAAGAGAGAAAGAGCTTAAAGCCAGCATTGATCGTAATCGTGAGGCTCAGGCCCGTAGCGTTGAGCAGGTTAACCGCTACAGAACGGCTTTGGCTTTAGCCAGAGCAAATGTTCAGCAAG
Organism: Escherichia sp. S10b; assembly: GCF_028421345.1. NCBI lineage: Bacteria > Pseudomonadati > Pseudomonadota > Gammaproteobacteria > Enterobacterales > Enterobacteriaceae > Escherichia > Escherichia sp. S10b. The sequence continues at coordinate 24,844 of NZ_JAHZSO010000002.1, read as the reverse complement.
TGAAAAAACAGCAGGAGGAACTTAACCGGGCATTAGAAAAACAACGTATTGATAAAATTAACAGCTATAAAAATGCGTTGGCTGAAGCACGGAAAAATGTTCTTGCAGTAAAACGTGCTCAGGAGGAGTTAAACCGCGCGTTGGAAAGGCAGCGTGAATTGAAGCGAGAGCATCTTGGTGAGGCAAAGAGTCAACTTGTAAGGTCAGGATTACAAACTGGTGCTGTAGCGGCTGGTGCATTTGCTGCTGCTAACAATGCAGCAAATTTCAATCGTGAAAACAAAATGATTGGTCTTACGGCAGATATGAAGCCGGAAGAAGTTCAGGCGATGGGGCAGGCGATGCTTGTTACCGGAACGGCTACCAACCAGTTTGCATCTGATATTCAGGCCGCTCAGGGTTTTCTCGTCGCTGCTGGGCAGGATTATAAAGAGGCTCAGGCGAATCTACTAACTATTGGGCGAACAGCTACAGCTACTGGCTCTGATATCCTCGATGTCTCGAAAGCATCATTTACATTAAGTGACTCATTGAAGATTGATCCATCTCAAATGAAGTCTGCAATGGGGATTCTGGTTCAGGCAGGGAAAGAGGGGAACTTTGAATTTAAAGATATGGCCAAAAATCTTCCTGTGCTTGGTGCTCAGTTCCAGGCATTAAAAATGGGAGGTAAAGAAGCAGCCGCGACGATGGGTGCAGCTTTGCAGATAGCTCGCAAGGGGGCTGCAACTTCGGATGAGGCTGCTAATAATATGAACAACTTTTTGGCAAAAATACTTTCCCCTGAAACACTAAAAAAAGCAAAGAAAAATTTCGGTGTAGATTTATATAAAATTGTTACAACAGCGCAGAAAAAAGGGAAGAATCCATTCGAAGCTGCAATGCATTCTGTCATGAAAATGACTAAGAACGGAGATCAGAAGTTACTTGGTGAACTATTTGGCGATATGCAGGTTCAGAACTTTGTTCGTCCGATGATTCAAAACTGGAAGGAATACCAGAGAATCAAAGCAACATCTCTTGGAGCTGGAAGTGCTGTTATTGACCGCGATTTTGCCAACATAACGAAAGATAATGCGGAGCGATTGAAACAATTACGTATTCAGGCTAGCAATGCATCATTAAGTTTTGGTCAGGCCTTGCAACCTGCTTTGAATGCCGCGCTTAGTGTTTTGGTTCCGCTGATTACAAAAATTAGTGAATTTGTAGCTAACAACCCCAATTTTGTGTCTCAGATAGTGATGGCGGCAGGTGCGTTTCTAACCATGAAAAGTGTGGTTATAGCGTGTAGGGTAGCTATGCTGGCTTTATCTGTAGCGACAAAGCTAACACCCTTCGGGTGGATTCAGATGGCTATATCTGCGCTGGTTGCCGCAGGAATATTGCTCTATCAGAATTGGGATAAGATCAGAGATTATGCTGTCAGAGTTTGGCCTTCTGTTAAGGAATATACAGTTAAATCATTTGAGGCTATAAAAAACTTTATCTTAAACTTTGACCTCAATGGATGGATTATATCTATGTTTGGTAAAGCATGGGATTATCTTTCCAACATAAACTGGAGTTCGGCAGGTGTAAGAATTTACAGTACATTAATTAGTGCTTTTAAATGGATGTCTCCGCTTCCGTTCTTAATTAAAGCATTTAAAATTACAACAAATTACCTTTCTGGCATTAACTGGAGCGAAACAGGAAAGAAAATCATAGATACACTGGTATCTGTTTTTATGCGTTTTTCACCAGTTGGACTCTTTATAAGAGCATTCCAATCTGTAACGACTTATTTATCTGGAATAAACTGGAGTGAGTCAGGCGCAAAAATAATTGAGACGTTAATCACTGGGATAAAATCAAAAGCAAATGCTTTAATTAATGAAGTGAAAGGCGTTTTTTCTTCTGTACGTGAGTATTTACCGTTCTCTGACGCGAAAAAAGGTCCATTCTCACAGCTAACAAAGTCAGGTGGTGCAATAATGACTACTCTGGCATCAGGTGTTAGCAGGAATAACAGCTTACAGAATGCAATAGCAAGCAAGTTCGGGCAATCAAATTTATCACCTCACGGGATATCTGCCGCCGGGACTTCTGGACCTCGCCAGAACGTTAACGCTGTGACTGGTGGAATAACCTATTCACCTGTAATCAATCTTCCGGCTGGTTCACCAAAGGAAACTGAGGCGGCAGCTAAAAGAGCATTAGATGCGGGATATTCTGATTTTGAGAAGAAATTGAGTGCTCATATGTTCCAACAACGGAGATTAAGTTTTGGATGATTATAGAACGGTTCAAGGGGACTCATGGGATAGTATCGCTTTAAAGTTGTATGGTAATGAGTACCTGTCTTATCTTCTTATTGATGCTAATACTGAGCACCGCTTTACGGTGCTTTTTTCTGCGGGAATTATTCTTAAAGTTCCTGATGCTCCGGTTATGCCAATATCAGTAAACAATTTTCCTCCGTGGAGACGCAATAGTGTTACGTAAAACGCTTTTTGATGTTATATATCAGAATGTAAATATTACCGCTCATATGTCACCTGATGTTTTGTCAATGTCTTATACAGATAATGAAGATGGTCAGGTCGATGATATTTCTATTATATTAAAAAATGATGATGGGAAATGGTCTGGAGACTGGACACCTAAAAAGGGTGATTTTATTGATTTGAGCTTTAAGCCTATAAATCAAATCGTCCTTGAGTGCGGGAAATTCCAGGTAGATGGCATAACTTGCTCTGGACCACCTTCTGTGGTTGAGGTAACTGCTGTTTCTGTTCCTATTTCATCAGGCATTAGACGTGATTTAAAAAGTAATGCATGGGAAAAAACAACTCTTAAAGATATAGCAACTTCTATAGCTAAATTAGCTAACCTTGAACTGTTGTTTCTTATTGATGGTGATAGTAATCCATATTATGCACGTGAAGATCAAATGGAGGAAAGCGATTTAAATTTTCTCCATCGACTTTGCCAGGATGAAGGGTTGTCGTTAAAGGTCACTGATAGCCAATTAATAATATTTGCTCAAGAGATGTTTGAGCAAAAAGATCCTATCGCTACGCTTACGTTAGGTATTGATGAGATAATCAGATATAGCTTTAGCACACAATCTACAGATTTGTATAAAAGTTGCACGTGCAAATATCGCGTACCTAAAAAAAGAAAGTCGCTTTCGTATACTTGGGTAGATCCATCCGTAGAAGAAGGGTCGAATCTTAAGATAAGAAAACTGGTAGCTAATTTAGATGAAGCAAAACGTAAGGCAAAGGCTGCTTTGCGGCTTAAAAATAGATATCAAAATACCGGATCTTTAGTATTGGTTGGAGACACCAGATTGGTAGCTGGTGTAACTATAAATCTGGAGGGATTCGGTTCATTTTCTGGAAAATATCTTATATCGAAAGCTGTGCATTCAATTGGGACTAGTGGTTATACCACCTCGATTGATGTCCGAAGAGTAATTAATGGGTATTAATTATGAATGATTTAGAAACATTATTACGTCAGACTATAAGAGTTGGCGTTGTTTCTGATATTGATGATGGTGATGTTACAGCAAGAGTTACTTTCGATGATCAGGATAACGTCACTTCGGCAAAGTTATCAGTTATTGTGAAAAATACAGATAAGAATGCTGATTACTGGATGCCAGATATTGGTGAGCAAGTTTTGTGTATCTTTCATCCCGCGGGGCCGCAACAAGGTTTTATTCTTGGTAGTTTTTATGATGAAACACAGAAGCCGCCATCTAATACTGTTAATAAACGCGTCATTAGATTTAATAACGGAACTCGTATTGAGATAGACAGAGAATCTAATTTACTCCTTGTTGATGCTGTCGGAGATGTAACCATTAAGGCTACAGGAACCGTAACTATTGATGCTCCAGAAACCATCATTACCGGAAATGCTACAGTTGAAGGATTACTAACCTTCAAAGGTGGAATGAAAGGATCTTCTGCTGGAGGTGTTGCAGCTACAATTTCTGGGAATGTTAAGGTTGTTGGTGGTGATATAGATGTTGATGGGATTAAATCTAAAGGCCACCATCACACAGCTCAGGGGGAATACGCTCCGACAACGGAGGCTCAGGCATGATTGTGGGTATGCTTGGTACAATGCCTTTTGTTGCCTCATCAATAGTGGTGAATACGTTCAACAATTTTAAAAGGACGTCAAAGCGTCGTGTAGCGCGCCATGATGTTATTGGGCTTAAACCTGTTCTGGAGGATATAGGTCCAGATCTGGATGAAGTTAGTTTTAATATGCGGTTGGATACAACACTTGGCATTGTTCCATTGGCTGCGCTTTCATTACTTAGGACAATGCAATCAATTCAGGAAGTAAATCCTGTTGTAATTGGTATTCAGTATTTTGGTAATTTTATAATTACAGATATAGAGGAATCATGGACTTATTTCGGTCCAACTGGGAATCCACGAGTGATTATCGTCGGCATTAAATTACAGGAAGTCGGACAGACCTCTCTGAAAGAAGCATTAGTTGATATTGCTGGCAATATAGAGTCAAAAACTAGAAGTGCGTTAGGTAAATTATTATGAATAATACGTTTACCATATCATCACCTTCTTACTCGATTGATTGGTCGCCCAAAACAGTTGTAGAAGAAGTTTTGCAAAATGTCTCTACTATTATTAATACTCAAATTGGCACTGTACCATATGCCAGAAAATTAGGAATTAATTCAAGTCTTGTTGATAGCCCTAGTCCAATTTTTATTGCTACAGCAACACGAGAAATAATTCAAAAAATTAGTGAGTTTGAGCCTAGAGCGATTATCCATTCTGTTACTTTTGAAAGAACGGACGTTTCTGATGGTTTTATTAGGCCAAAACTTGTGATAGGAGTTAGAGAATGACGTTGCCGCGTGGTGGTTTGCCAGATATTACTTTCGCAGATTCTAACCCGACTGATATAACAACTCGTTCAATCAGGGCTTTTGAGAGTATAACAGGTGAAACATTAGCACCTGCTGATCCACGTAGATTATTCATCTTATCATTGTGTGAGATTATTATACAGCAAAGAAAAGCTATCGATTTTTCTGCAAAACAAAACCTTCTTACATATGGTGAAGGTGAATATCTCGACCATATAGGCTATCTGACGGATACGCCTAGGCTGGAAGCTCAATCTGCCTTGACTACATTTGAGTTTAATCTGTCAACAAAATTATCGGGGATATATACAATACCTGCTGGCACTCAAGTTTCAACTGGAAATGGTGTTATTTTCCAAACAGATATTTTGTTGGAAATACCTGCTGGGAAAACAGTTGGTACAGTCTCAGGATATGCTGTTATACCTGGTTTATCTGGGAATGGCTTTTTACCAGGGCAAATAAATGAGTTGGTGACTCCGTTGCCGTATGTTTCCAGCGTAAGGAATGTAACAACATCTAATTCTGGTGCTGATACGGAGTCAGATGATAATTATGCTGAAAGAATAAAACTGTCGCCGGAAAAACTGTCTACAGCAGGGCCGGAGGATTCTTATAAATATTGGACAAGAACAGCCAATCAGAATATAAAAGATGTGAATGTATATACACCATCGCCCGGAATTGTAGAAATCCGTTCTTTGTTAGAGAACGGAGATATACCTTCTAATGAACTATTAGAGCAGATAAATAGCGTTCTCTCTGCAACTAATATTCGACCATTCACAGATAAAGTTCTTGTTAAGAAACCAGAGAGCATTGAATACGATATAATAATTAAATACTGGATTAACTCATCGGACAAAAACAGAACAACTTTAATTCAAAGTGAGGTTGAGAAAGCTATTGATGAGTATAAACAATGGCAACGTTCGGTTATGGGAAGAGATATAAATCCAGATGAAATTATTCAACGTTTAAAAAATGCTGGGGCTAAAAGATTAGAAATATCAAGTCCTGTTTTTACTGTGATTGGAGAGACACAGGTCGCCAGAGAGAGAAATATAAATTGCCAGTATGCGGGGTTAGAGGATGGCTGATATCTTTAATGTTAGCTTGTTGGATGTTTTACCTCCTAACTTAGCTAGCGATCCCAACGTGATAGCTATGTCGAAAGCTATTGATGATGAACTACAAGCAATTAACAATTTAATATATAAGACAGAAATATATAGCGTTGTTGATAACCTGGACTCAGTTGTTCTCGATCATTTAGCTTGGCAATGGAATGCTGATACATGGAGGGATAGTTGGCCTGTATTGTTAAAGCGTTCTGTTTTTAAATCAATAATACGAACAAAGCGAATAAAGGGTACAAGGGCAGCGGTTGAAGATGTAGTAAATAGCTTGGGTGGAGAGGTAAACATAACAGAATGGTTTGAAACATCACCACCTGGCGAACCATATACAGCCTCAATTGTTGCTTCGATTAACTCTTTTGATGGTGCTGTTCCTTCGAAAGAGATGTTGGAGGATACGTTAAGAAGTATCAAGAGTGCAAAGTCGGCAAGAACACTATTTACATTTTCGCAAGCAACCAATGTTTCAGGTGGTGTTGGTATTGTCGGTGCTTTCCAGCCTGTGTCTTATGTACGATTAATTGGTGAGTGCTAATTTGCGATTTGTTAATCCAAGGAATTAAGCGTGAGTAAATTATTATTTACGATGACTGACGCCGGGCGTAAGGCGCTGGTTAATGCCAACAAGACTGGAACAAATAAAGTTGAGATCGTTTCTGTTGGTTTAGGTAGTAGATATTATGCCACATCAACCACACAAACAAAAATAACAGATGAAATAAAGCGACTTACCACAATAGGAGGCAAAGTCGTTTCTCCTGATACCATTCATGTAACTGCGAAGGATGATAGTAAAGATGAGTATGCTGTCCATACAATAGGTTTGTATACAAATAAAGGAACATTGTTTGCTGTATACTCGCAAGAACAAGTAATAATAAATAAAGCATCTTCTACAATTGCTTTAATATCAAGTGATATAGCAATTAAAAATCTTGATACTAAAAACATTACATTTGGTGATGTTGAGTTTATTAACCCTCCCGCAACCGAAACTGTTGTTGGAGTAGCAAGATTTGCTAATGAACAAGAAATTGATGCAGGTACAGATGATTCCCTGGCTGTTTCAGCAAAGCGGCTTAAGCAAGCTATTGTAAAACATGAGCAATCACGTAATCATCCTGATGCAACTTTAACATCAAAAGGCATTGTTCAACTCAGTAATGCCACCAATAGCACGTCTGAAAAGCTCGCAGCGACGCCTAAGGCTGTTAAGGCTGCATATGACCTGGCTGACGGAAAATATACCGCCCAGAATGCCACCACGGCACAAAAAGGGATAGTTCAGCTCAGTAGTGCCACTAACAGTACGTCTGAAACGCAGGCGGCAACGCCAAAAGCGGTCAAGGCAGCAAATGACAACGCAAATTCACGTCTGGCGAAAAATCAGAACGGTGCAGATATCCAGGATAAATCAGCTTTTCTGGACAATGTTGGCGTTACCAGCCTGACGTTTATGAAAAACAATGGCGAAATGCCGCTTGATGCTGATCTGAATACGTTTGGTCCTGTTAAGGCTTATTCAGGTATCTGGTCTAAAGCAACATCCACCAACGCAACACTGGAGAAAAATTTCCCGGAAGATAATGCTGTCGGTGTGCTTGAGGTTTTTGCTGCCGGCAATTTTGCAGGTACGCAACGCTTTACCACGAGAGACGGCAATGTATACATGCGTAAACTCGCCAATAAGTGGAATGGCACTGATGGTCCGTGGGGCGTATGGCGTCACACTCAATCTGCTACCCGCCCTTTGAGTACGACTATAGACCTGAATACGCTTGGAGCCGCCGAGCATCTTGGTTTATGGCGTAACAGTAGCTCAGCTATAGCTTCATTTGCCCGCAATTATCCGGAAGAAGGGAACTATGCTCAGGGGATTCTCGAAGTTCTTGAAGGCGGCGGATATTCGCGAACACAGCGTTACACTACCAGTCGTGGAAATATGTATGTACGCTGCCTTACCGCAAGCTGGGATGCATCAAATCCGCAGTGGGGACAGTGGCTAAGAATCGGCAGCCAGACTGCAAGCGGTTTCTTTGAAGGCGATCTGAATAATCTGACCGATCCTGGTATTTACAGTGTTACAGGAAAGGCAACAAACGGTCCGATGCTGGACGCTGCTGGGGCGACATTGCTTGGGATACTGGAAGTAATCAGGCGTTTTGATGGTGTATCTGTCTGGCAGCGTTACACAACCACAGGAAAATCAGAAACCACACAGGGGCGCACTTTTGAGCGCGTCTACGCCGGGAGCACATGGACCGAATGGCGAGAAGTGTATAACTCCTTTTCGTTGCCCCTGAATCTGGGTATTGGCGGCGCAGTGGCAAAACTCACCAGCCTGGACTGGCAGACCTACGACTTTGTGCCGGGCAGTCTGATAACCGTTCGGCTTGATAACATGACCAACATTCCCGACGGTATGGACTGGGGCGTCATTGATGGTAACCTGATAAACATCGCTGTTGGCCCAAGTGATGATACCGGTACGGGGCGCTCAATGAAGGTATGGCGCAGCACTGTAAGTAAAGCCAACTACCGCTTTTTTATGGTGCGCATTTCAGGAAATCCGGGAAGCCGCACGATCACAGCAAGACGAGTACCAATCATTGACGAAGCCCAGACATGGGGCGCGGAACAGACATTCAGCGGTGGTCTTTCAGGCGAACTATCCGGCAATGCTGCTACAGCAACAAAGCTGAAAACGGCAAGGACAATTAACGGCGTAAAATTTGACGGCTCGGCAAATATTGAAGCGTTTCCGCCAGGTGTTCCGCTGCCGTGGCCATCAGATACGCCACCTGCAGGTTATGCAATCATGCAGGGGCAGACGTTTGATAAGGCAGCATATCCGAAACTGGCTATTGCCTATCCTTCTGGTGTTATTCCAGATATGCGCGGCTGGACAATCAAGGGCAAACCCGCCAGTGGTCGGGCCGTATTGTCTCAGGAACAGGATGGCATTAAATCGCACACCCACAGTGCCAGCGCATCCAGTACGGATTTGGGTACGAAAACCACATCGTCGTTTGATTACGGTACTAAATCAACGAATAACACAGGTGCACATACCCACAATGTATCTGGTACTGCAAATAGTGCTGGCGCACATACTCATACCGTTCCATTAAGGAGACCAAACAGTGGCGGTATGAATTTCGACTGGCTGGATGGTTCATCAAGTGGCACGGTGGTGGGGAATGGAACTGTGCCTTCTTCTGGCGCACATACCCACTCAGTATCAGGTACCGCTACAAGTGCTGGGGCACATGCACACACTGTTGGTATTGGCGCTCATACGCACTCTGTTAAGATTGGTTCACATGGACACACCATCACCGTTAACGCTGCTGGTAACGCGGAAAACACCGTTAAAAACATCGCATTTAATTATATTGTGAGGCTTGCATAATGGCATTCAGAATGAGTGAACAATCACGTACCGTAAAAATTTATAACCTGCTGGCCGGAACTAATGAGTTTATTGGTGAAGGTGACGCATATATTCCACCTCATACAGGGCTGCCAGCTAATTCTACAGATATCGCCCCACCGGAAATTCCTGCTGGCTTTGTGGCAGTTTTTAACAGTGAAAATGAATCGTGGAATATTGTTGAAGACCATCGTGGTAAAACGGTCTATGACGTGGCGTCGGGGGACGCATTGTTTATTTCTGAACTCGGACCGCTACCAGAGAATGTCACCTGGTTGTCGCCAGCAGGGGAGTATCAGAAGTGGGACGGCGTATCCTGGGTGAATGATGAGGAAGCAGAAAAACTGTTTCGGATACGGGAAGCGGAAGAGAAAAAGGCAAGGTTGATCCAGGAAGCAACAGATAACATCGCAATTCTGCAGGATGCAGTTAATCTTGAAATAGCAACAAACGAGGAAAATTCACAACTGGATTCCTGGAGAAAATACAGAGTATTAGTGAGTAGAATTGACACCAGTACAGCTCCGGATATCGTATGGCCAGAGCTGATGAATCAGGGTTATGTTCGGGAGGACGAGCAGATAACTTCAGACTGAAATTTAGTGATGAATGTTGAATCATCAGGAATATCATGCAATACCAATGCATGAGCACCTATTGTGACATTGTTTCCTATACGCACTTTGCCACCAAGAATGGTGGCATTACAACCAATGGTCACATTATGCCCTATAACAATATCCATATCATTAAATTCCCCGCGAAGTCCAATAGTTACTCCGGGCTTAATTGAACAATTTTCACCGATTGTTACTTTGTGACCGATAACAACACTGTTGAGATAAGAAATATCAAAGCCTTTCCCTATATTTACAGTTAAAGGGACTGTTACATTATATTTATCAAGAATGAAACGTTCTATTTTTCCCGCAATCTTCCGACAGTATCCGCCTTTATCAAAAAGGTATTTGGCTATGCGCCACCAAAATAAATAACGAACCCTTCTATGTTTTATTGCGCGAACAATTGCCTTTCGCCAGGAGAAAGGACGCTCGCTACCGATTACTTCATAGTGAATACAGTCTTTAAGTTCATTAATATTCATATCTTTATTATTCAGCATAAGATAATCATGTGACCAATTATTGTAATAATTTTAATGGTATGTTTCTACTGGCTATCCAGCGTGTCTGATATCCAGTAACAAATCGTCAACACGGGTGCAATCAAATGGTGAGTGTTAAGACTGACCACTTATTACCAGGTATGAGTGGCCAGCATTAAATCAGAACAGCCCTTTAACTGAACTGGCCGCGCTGTTAAGGGATGATGTCACCTTATCTTTGAAGCCGGACAGCATATTGCTGAACGATGAGTTTACCGCAGGTTTCTGGCTGGGAATCATTGACTGGAGTTAGGCCAGTAGTATGATGCTCGCAAAACGAGATCCAATTTAGATCCTTTTACTGGTGGATTATCGTTCGATCAGTGAGAGACTTCGTGCATGACCGAAAGTGTTGTGGTAGAGTTCTCTTAAAACCACGTAACGTGGTTATGATTGTGGGTGTCTGGTTGGAAAGTGACCAGATATGGAAACAAAAAGCCCGCAGATAAATCTGCGGGCTTCTTGCGACATCCACGGAAAACCAACAACTAACCATGGGCGCCTCGACAACTCCCATTATACGTTGGTTTTCCGTGGACGCAAGAGCGAACATATGGATAGACCAATGCCGTCTCTACGTTCAGCTTACGTTTGTAATTTGTCGCCGGAGTTCCAGCCTCCAAAGCACCATACGCACAAGCTGCCGCTGGTGTTATCTGATGCTTTACAGCGCATTAATGGGCGTGATCTTACGTGTGAGGTTGCGTTCTACGTTAATCAACCGTCAGAGCGGAAGCGCCGGATAAACGAGCATCGTCGTCGGGCGATTAATGCTGTGATCGCTGCGATTTTGCACCATGTAAACATCATTTCTAAGCGGGTTCTGGCCAGTGCTGAGGCGTTGGCTGATTTTTGCGGCCTGTCTACCGTATCCGAAGCTGGGAACAAGTCTATAACGCGCTGTACAAGGGCGTTGTCGCAACTGAAAGCGTTAGGTTTTATTGATTATGAACGTCGCTGGGATCGGGTGAATAAACAGTATTGGCCAGCGAAAATAGAGATTCGTGATCAACTGCTGGAAACCGTTGGTATTACTGAACAAGCATGGAGACGTGCGGTTAGCCAGAAACTTAATTACTTCAATGCGAAGAATAGCGAACGGCTTAAAAAAGCGATAACGGAGGCTGATTATAAGCGTATTGTTATTCAGGAGCAGATGGAGAATGTATGGCATCAGAGGAAGACGGCCAGAGAGATAAAGGCAAAACAGAAAGCAGCGGAGAGAGCTGCGCGTCTTGTTCGGGAAAAGGGAGAGGCCGAACTTCGTCATCAAATCACTAGAGAGGTTAGCCAGGAATTTGCTGATGGCATGTATCCTGGAGCTGACCTTGCATATTTACGATCCCTCGTTGAGCAGCGTTATAACAGGTTAAGAAAGACCTGGAAATCACTCCAACATTAACCCACCTGAATGATGAATCCGGTTTTACCGGAGGATTATCTACGTCGCAATAAAATATCTGTTCAAAAAACAATCTAAATTAATTTTCTCTAAACCGGAACACAGCAAAAATATCGCCTTTACAGGCATCGGCTAATAAAGTTATCCACAGTTTTGATATGTATATGCAAATGGTTTTTTATAATAGATGCACTAAACAAATAAATGCAAAATCACTTTCTTTTATTAAGACTTTCTTTATTTAACTTACGCAGGCTTTGCCTGTGAATATGTTCGCCCTTGCAGCGAGCTAAAGCTCGCGCCGGTTCGAGTCGCTACGCTCAAATATACCTCCTCCGGCACTTGCCGGAGGCATGGAGCAGCCTGATCATCCTTTTCGAAACGGCGCGTTTCGAACTATACAAAATCAATTTATATAAGGCCGAAATAAGGCCTACGGCCGGGCTTTGCAGGAGGAAGGGGCGAGCCTTATCAATAAACGTCGAGAAATACGCACACAGTAGCCATCAGAACGCGATAAAACGTAAGAAACATCATTTCCTATTAGACATAGAAAACTTGTCTTATACGCAATGTAGTAAATTTCTATTGCCACATAGGAAAAGATTTCCTACCATCGTAGATATAATAAATGGAGATGGTTATGGATAAAGATACTGTTTTAAAAATGTTGAATCCGGCTTGTTTAAAAAAAGCGGATGAATGGGAATCTCCTACATGTGGAGAAGTTCGGGCAGTCATTGGCCTCACCGGAATGAGTGGCTCGCAGTTGGCCAAAAAACTAGGCTTAAAAGATAGTCGCAATGTTCGCAACTGGCAGATGTTAAAGGAGTCCACATCCAGATCCAGCATTCCGTATGCAGCCTGGGCGCTGCTGTGTTACTTCGCTGGGTTAGGGTTAATCTTCATTGATAACAAAACAGATGTTTGAAACATGCAAATATGAGGTTTGTTATGGAACTTGTACGCAAAACACGCAAAGAGTTCTTGGACCTGTATCGCATGGGAGCTTTCACTTGTGTTGTGGCTACCCAGGACGAAGTGACAAAAAGCTGGCGGCTTTTTGCTCTCAATAAAAAAGGGATTGCCGTTTTCATTGAAAAAGCCCGTGGTGGTATCCGCGAATGGGCGGGATTGAATTATGTGGCTGATTTTTGCGCAGCTATGGGGATTCGTCGCTGGGAAGTCCATATGCCAGGAGTAAAGTCACAAAAATAGGGCTTTCGCGTCGAAAATGAGGCGAAACTGAAAACGAGATTTCATTAACAAATAAGCAACATAAAAAACGGTGGAAAACGCCCAGGAAAACATGATCTTTTGAGCGGATTTTTTAGATCCGACAATGAACGGTGATCCGGTGGTGCCGATAACGTCCATTATGTTAAATAGCCCCGTTTTTCTTGAAATTATAACCCACAGGTTATATAGTTAGTGATATAAACTACAGGTTATAGGATTGAGCATGTGGACGGTACTTTTTAGCCAGCGATTTGACGACTGGCTAAATGAGCAAGAAGACGCTCTTCAGGAAAAGGTTTTGGCTGATTTGAAAAAGCTACAGGTTTACGGACCTGAGTTACCCAGGCCATATGCCGATACCGTAAAAGGTTCTCGGTACAAAAATATGAAAGAGCTTCGCGTTCAGTTTTCTGGCCGTCCGATCAGAGCCTTTTATGCGTTCGATCCGATTCGCCGGGCCATCGTTCTTTGTGCAGGAGACAAAAGTAACGATAAACGGTTTTATGAAAAACTGGTGCGTATAGCTGAGGATGAGTTTGCAGCACATCTGAACACACTGGAGAGCAAGTAATGAGAACATTAGATGAGGTGATTGCCAGCCGTTCACCTGAAAGCCAGGCGCGAATTAAAGAAATGGCAGATGAGATGATTCTTGAGGTCGGCTTGCAGATGATGCGTGAAGAACTCCAGTTATCACAAAAACAGGTTGCTGAGGCGATGGGTATAAGCCAGCCAGCAGTAACAAAGCTGGAGCAGCGCGGAAATGATTTAAAGCTGGCGACATTAAAGCGTTACGTTGAAGCTATGGGAGGCAAATTAAGCCTGGATGTTGAGCTTCCCACAGGAAAACGAATAGCGTTTAACATCTGATCAGAACGAATGATAAGCCCCTGTTGCAAAGGGGCTTTTTTGTGCTCATAGAATTATATAATTATAGATTTATATAAAAAGTGCTTTACAGGTGGGAAAAAATTTCCTATGGTTATACCCGAAACCGAGCGATACCCGCCCTGGTTAAACCGGAGATAACCCGATGAGCATGATTAAAATCCGCAAAAACGCTTTCCTTAAAATTCAAACTATCCTGGCTGGTTCTGTTGGCGTGATTTGCCGTTCTTCTTCAAGCCGCATCGATGACGGCTACGATGATGAGTATCGTTTGTCCTCGTGCGATGAGGCTTTAACCTGGCTGAAGGAGAATCAGGAACGTGCCCAGGTATATCTGGAAACAGAGAACGGCAATCAGATGCTGCGTATTAGCGGTCGTTATGGATTTGAAACCACATTCATGGCCTATTTTAATCAGGCTTACTTTGACAAGGAGTTGGCCTGGTACACTGATCGCATGAGCAAAAGCGAGCCAGCCCCGATTACACCGCCGAACGATAAACCATTTTTATTCCTCGTTAAGTAAACACAATGCGCAAAGTGTCATTTTGACACTTTGCGAGTGTTAATATAGGGGGCGTTTGAAGATAGATAACTTATTGTGGGGCAAGCCGATAACTTACATTGGGTTAGCTTGAATAGGTAGTTGGTATTTTGAGCATATGGCCAATCTCTTCGAGATGCTTAGATGGATTTTCCCCAGTCTTACCTTCATGTATTGATGCTATATAGTTCAAATTTTGAGCTGCACCAAGAATCTCGGTGGCTGATGGAACAAGACGAAAGCCGATATGTAACTTTTTGATATAGAAAGGTAAAGTGGAATATTTCGCCATTAACTGTGCTGCGGAATCTTTTAGATCATGAATGATTTCTGGCTTTAAGTTCGAGCCAGGATTCACTATTTTTGCTTGGTTACACAATAACAGATTGGATATTTTCCCTAGTTGTTCCCTGAATGAAATGTAAGGCTCAATAGCTCCTTTGACGATGAGTTGGCCTAGAACAAAAACACTTACACCAGTGACCACGGTGACAAAAGCAGATGAACTCATTTTTTACCTAAAGCCTAAAGATTGGATTGTTAATACATCTTATTTTGTCGTGAGTGGCTATGTCTAATTTATTGAATATCTAGGGAAAGGTAGAGGATGTAATGACGGGTTACGAATTGAAATTATGGCGTCGTGGGATGAACTGGACGCAGGAGCGAGCCGCCGAAGAGTTTGGGATATCGTTGGCTACATATAAGCGATATGAGAAGGGGGGGCCGCCGAGTGTCATGGAGATGGCCATTCGCGTTCTGTCGTTTGACGATATGGTTAAGGATCTTTCACACCTTGATAAAGATGCGATTCTGTTAAGGCTGCAAACCCTTGTATGGGAAAAGGTTAAAGTGTCGTCATAATTGGAACAAGGGATCAAATGATCCTTTACGGATCGTTTTATGGTGGTGTAATGTAAGCGCCAGAAAGACAAAAACCGCCTTGCCGGGCGGTTTTCAGTCTGAAATTTAAATCTTGCTTGGTAGGCTGGATTTAAAAAGACACCTCTTGATTGGGGCGGCTTTCTTGCGTCTAAAGATAATCAAATCTTTTTGCGCCTGCAACCCCTTTTTTACTGGTGCCCATTTCAGACTCACGCTCGCGTCGTTGTCTTTGCCACTTCGTTGGGTTCGGTGTTTTTGGGCGAAGTGGCGCGCGGGTATGCGTACAAGGGGAAAGTGTGCTGACGCAAGCCAGGAACAGCGATCTAAACTAAGTCGAGTCTGAGAAAGGCAGGAGTGCGACAACTCGCCTGTGCTCTATGAGCAGAAGAAGGTATATCAGACGACCAATGGCATGATTGTGGGCCACAGGGCGCACACGGCGGCGAAGCATTGGAAACGATGTGGAGCTATCTGGTGGCATGAGTTCCGGTACTCGATCTCGAGCTTTTTTTGATGCTTTTGAGAAGGGGCCGGAACTCCGGTAAAGGGCACCCTGTATGGGGGGAGGGGGGGTTGTGTCTAAAGGAAGATCTAATACGATATTGCTTTACCCTTATATCTAAAAGGAGATTTCTATGGGGATGCTGGTGGCGTTTATTATTAGCCTGATTTTGTGTTTCTTCGTAGTTCGTGGCGCATATCGGAAACAATGTGCCTCGTCTTCTGGTAGTAGGTTCAAAGCTGTTTTAGTGAGTGGCTTTCTCGGGATTGCTACTTTTGTAGTTGTTAATACTCTTGCGGCTGTGACCTTGATCCCAGAAGACTCCAGCACTACGGCTACCACCGGAGCTGCTTTTGATGGTGTGACCGTAGATAAGTTTAAGCAGTTATATAATGATGACCTTGAAGGCATCGCTACATCAGGAAAAGCCACCTCCACTATAAGAATTAAGTCTGTTAAACAAGGTAACAATACCGTTGAATTTGCCATCAACTCATCTGTTAACGGTCGGGCTAGAGTTGATAAGGATGGAAAGATTTCTGAGTTATTATGGCGAGTATCCAAGCCTAACTCTGATTCCTTGCTTTCTATGGCCGTAGCAGTTGAAGTCTTGGATGCGTCAAGTGAAAGAGACACCGTGATTGCGCAGTTAGAGCAGATTGTTAAATCTGATATGCAGAAAGCTGAGTTCAAGACTAAGAGAGGCGAGTATTACGTTTCTCGTGACAAATCAGGGCATGTATCGCTACTGATTACACCGAAATATTAAGAATTGAAGAAGCGCCCAAATCGGGCGCTTTGTTTTATGGTTTTGCACCTGCGGCCAGTTTATCCGCAGATATTTTTATCAGTTCCTGTAGTGTCCTGGCTGGCAGGTTTGCATCCAGTACGCTGAGTATGCTGTTGTGATCAGCTTGGTCGACTACTTTGCCTGTCGGTGGTAGTAGTTTGAGCTGAGGGTTCAGATTTTCGTCAAAGCTGATAAGTGCTCTGGCGTTTCTGAGCAGATCAAGAAGTAAGGCTGATATCACATTTTCCTGAGTCATTGCTGGCAGATTTAGCGCCGCTTTGGTTTTCCCTGTTGCCTTGTCAAACTCCTTTATTAGTTCCTTCCTGTAGTTCGGTTCCGTTAATAGCCGATTATGCTCTGTTGCCGCGCGGATAATCGTTTTTTCCTGGTACAGTCGTTTAGCCAGATCACGCTCGTACTGTGTTTTTAACACGCTGCTGATAGCGTTAAAGGCTTCAATGTAGGCCAGCTTGATATCTTTCACGCCTGGACCGTCGATACTCTCCATGAGCAAGGTAAATCCGTCTTTTGTCATGCGATAGATTGTTATTTCGCGGTCGCTTCCTTCCAACGGTCGTTGCTCTTTAAAGAAATGACGCGCCGCAGCTGTGCGAGGAATGCGTAACGCATCGATGGCCATAACGATGGAATTGTTTGTGGTGCTGAATGCTTGGGCAACATCGGCTGAGGTTGTGAGTGGCTCGTTATTGCACACCTTAATGTAAAACATCGGTTTGGCGTTGAGCGTATCGACAACCTCACGAGCATTGTTTGGCGAGACGGTTACGGTCGCGGCCGTTTGCGCGTTCTGGTTGAAGTAGCAGTCTTCCAGCCGTTCGAATACATCCCACGCCTGATCGGTTTCGAGCATTTTAGCGTGACGTGCAGCCCCGCGTTCGGTCCAGAGAATTAGGGAGCGGGCATTTTTACCAACTAACCCGATTGTTTCGGGTCTGTTCTTGAACTCGCGTAATTCGTTTTTTTCAATTTTAAAGTAATGCTTTCCGGCTACGAATCGCGTCGTGTTGTTCAGAAAGTTATCAGAAATGTTTTTGATTTTTGTTCCGTATAACTGCGCCAGAAGTTCACTAGTGATAACGGGGATCTGGTTATGCAGGATAGGCTGTAGGGTGTTAACGGTCGGAAGCGTTTTCATTTTGCACCTCCCATAACTACTTTGGTTACGAGGGAGATTTTTGCGTCAGAAACAGCGTTATCGTTGCTGGCGATGCGCATAGCTTCGCGCTCGATGATTTCAGCCAGGCGGAATTTATCGGCGTATGAGGCTTTCTTGAGAAGGATCTTTACGAGGTTGACGTAATAGTCATGGGGTAGGTTTGTCATTGTGATGATTCCCTTAAAGGTTAAGGATACTCACCACCGTCAGGTTCCAATCATTGGGTGGTGAGACGTGCAGGGTTGGAACTACCGGACACAATGACGAACCGGCGAGTCTTACGACTCCCCCGCACGCCCCACCATAATTTGGGTGTAGCAGTGCTTTACGCATAAAAAAACCGCTAACGCGGTATGCGCCATTGTGTCCACGGGGTTCCAATCCCGACCGTAGATTTTGCTACGGCTCGGAAAGTGTCCACCAATGGCGCATTCATGTCAATACGGCGGGATTTTAACAGAGACAACCACATAGCGTGGGTTTATTGGTAGGCAGAAACAAAAAAACCGCCCTATTGAGGACGGTTCTTTCGTGCTGATCGGATTCGCGGTCCTTTCAGCATTACGTTGTTGTATAAACAACCACGCAAGCACAAGCAGCAAGTTAATTTTACCCAAAAGGTAATAATAGTCCACTATTATGCTTCAAAAAATTGTGGTTCTTGTTGTGCCTGCAAACTCACAGATTGTGGGTAGGTTACTGATTTTGTGAAAATAAACGAGTTTTTTCGTTTAATTTCTTTCCTATTACTAATCTTAAAATAATCGTAAAATACCTGTGGACCTTCCCGCCGATTCGCACCCGGGCACCGACTTTAGGGGAGGATTCTCCGTTGCCGTACATGCAAGCACAAGCAGCCGTGCTTGCTCTCGCGTTGTTTTCGTCGGTGGGGATGCCGTGAAACGGCCTGTAAGGGCCATACAATGAAAAAATACTGTATGTGTATTTTTATCGTTGTTACTGGGGCTTTGTTTACGCCACATGGGGAGGGTTGGAAGATTACTGATAACGCTCTGAATGTGACGATAAACATTAGCAGCAAGTAGCGATTAGGCCCCTTCGGGGGCCTTTTTTTATGGCTGAATTTAAACGCTGGAGCGCATTAAGCCTTTCAGAACTGCTTCACGTACCCATTCTGGCCTGGTGGATAGCAGGGCAAATAAGCAGCCAGCTTGCAGCCGTTTGAGGTCGGTTAGACGAGTTTTCAGTAACCGTGTATATTGTTGCTCGGACATAACAAATTCCCCTTGTTGTGTCGCGACGGCCAACAGTTGGCGCTGGAGGCCGTCACCTTCTCTTACTTCTGGTTGTATTGAGCCTTGAGTAACTCAAAAGACTTTGTCAGCACTTCTTTCAATGACATATCCATTGAGCTGGCGAACGTTTTGTACTCGCGTTTAAATTCAGGGTCGACGTTAAACGCCATTTGTGCCCCACCTGATTTGGTTCTGGTTGGCGTTTCAGTCGGGTCGAAAACCTGCGGTTGTTCGATCGATGGCGGTACGCCTTTGCTGTTCTTCTTTGGTGGTTTTGATGGTGCGGCCATGTGTATCCCCTCTTATATAAATCTATAAAACTATAATTATATATTATGCGGCAGTAGTCAGAGCCTCAAGCTGGTTGATAATCCCCTGAATAACGTCGTCTGCCTTTTTGCGTGGCGCAACGTATGAGCACTCAATGAGGCTTAAGCCCTTATCCTGAGCTTTGCTCAGAGCTGGCTTGTGGGGAATGTACTTATCGACAACAAAGTATGGCGTATTAGCCAGGTACTCTTGGGCTTCAATATAGTCAGCTTCGTTTTCAGCCGCGCCGGAAAACACCATGCAAATTTTCTTGATTGGTACACCCTTTTTAACGATGCCGTGAGCAGTGTTAACGGTGGTTTCCAGGTCATCGGTAGAGAATCGGGTTGGCAAAATAACCATATCCAGAAATTCAGATAGCTTCGGTACTGATTCAGATGCGTAGGCACCGCCATCGACGATAACCAGGTCGTATACTTCTGATTCGATGATTTTCTGGACTTGTGATGGTGTGCCGCACGGCTGCGCCGCGATTGCTGGTTCGATATTGTTGGCCATTCTGCGTTGTACCCAACGCGTTACCGTTCCGTTAAGCACATCCATATCGATCAGGCATACATTCCAGCCAGCCTTTGCATAAGCAACTGCTAAAGCACGGGCAATTGTTGATTTGGTTACGCCGCCTTTTCCGTTGAAAATACCTACAGAGATAGTCATTTGTCGAGGCTCCATGTGTTTGGTTATATAATTCTATAAATCTATATTTATAGAACGAGGTAAGCATAACCAACTTTTTGGCTGATGAAAAGCGTTTTATATAATTATATAAATCTATAATCATATAAGCGGGCGTTAGCCCGCTTGCAGTCAGAGGTCAGCTATCGTTGATATCAGTTGATTTGCTAGCTGTCGCTGTTTACGTGAGAGGGTTAGAGCAGCTTCTGAGCGGTCGCTAAGAGGGGGGGTTTCATCAAGAATCATGAGGCATACAGAAATAATAGCCCTGTTATATGCCATCAATGGCTGGCACAGCTTCGATACCGCTGGCACATCGTATTGTAAGGCCGTTTTGAGGCAGACTTTTTGTTCTGATGCCAGATGAAGGATAGATTCTATCCAGTCGATATCTTTCTCATTATCAATGATTTGGCATAACATACACTCAATCGCTATGTTCAACGCTTGGATTTCGATTCCAGCAGTGATCAGAGTTTCGTTTTTATTGGCTGTATGTAATTCCATGCGTAGCCTCTTTTATACTTTTACATGTTGTCAAAACCACAAAATGTGGTTTTTTTGAGCGTAGAAATGCACGGCTTTCGCCGTGCTGTGTATCATAACCAGTTGACAACACTAACTACGCGGCCAAGAACTTTATAACGCTTAAATTCCTCGTTATTCAGATGCTTAGTGTTCATTTCAGCATCCCTTTCGGTTGACAGCATAACAGCATTGTCACCCGGTATGACTCTACAGTGCCTCAAAACAACCAGGCCATTTCTGTCTTCAAGGGCATAGATCCCCTCATGAATCTCTGTATCGTCTGTATTAATCAGGACTTGGGAGCCTGGGGATATTGTTGGTGACATTAACTCATCGTTGCTCTGGAGAACTGACAGAGACGATGGGTTGATGTTCTTGCTTCGTAGAATCTCCTGTTCTATCGCCAGCACTGGCTTTTCTCCGGCGTGCGATGCTATGTCATTTTTTATAGCTACAAGCCCAGGAATAACAGGAGCGTTAGTATTCTGGGGTGGGAACGGGTTATCTGTTAAGCACGCGATATAAGGCGCTGATGCTTTCAGGGCGTGCGCGATTTTCTTGATGGCAGGTATAGATGGTTGTCTTAATCCGGCCTCATAGTTCTGCAAGGTGCTTAAGCCTATTCCAGTGACTTGCTGGAGATCTCCGGCAGTCATGCCGGATTGTTTCCGTAGAGTCTGAATGCGCAGACCTATTTCTTTCTTGATGTTCTCGTCGTTGCTTTTCATGTCTCATCAATCGTGAATGGTGGGTTATTTATACATTACCACATTTAGTGGTTTTCACATGGTAAGACGAGAGGTGGACCACAAATAGAAGGTTATTTTTTGTTTCGCCCATTGAAAAACTCACGATATGTGGTTTTAATACCACGTATCGTGGTTTTAACTGGAGTTCGTTAAATGACCTTTCAGGAGTGGGTTGACGAAAATGGAGGCCAAATTGGTGTTGCCAGAAAGTTTTGCTTTACGTCATCACTGATTGGTGCCTGGTATCGCTTCGAGAGATTCCCTCGTGCGGATAACCTGACGCTGCTGGTGGCGTATTCGGAAGGCCGGATTAACGTCCAGCAATGGGCGGCAGATTTTGCCGAACGTCAGCGCCAGCGTAGCGATGGCACATCGGTTCGGCAGAACAAGATCAAAGGGAATCTCCCTGTTAACTGCTTATCAAGGCTGAAAGCGGTTTTCTCTGAGCTGGGGATGCCTGCGGAGCGTTGCAATCTACGCGGTCCGCGATTCATTGCTCGCTGGAAACACTCACACGTAACCGTTTCAGAGGTTCGTGATGCGATTACCGTGCTGGAGCTTAAGAATAAAGATTCCAGCGATATCGAGCTGATTCATAAGGAGATTAGCAACGCCCGGCGTTCAGCACTTGGGAGGCTTGAGGAATGATGATTCTGGCCTTCTTTGGTGATAATCACCAGATTCAATCGCAGGTGGTGCACTACCTTGATCAAACGATTAAAGGATTTGTTATCGATCATATTGATAACGATAGCAAACGTCTATCTGTAGAGCAGAAAATTGGAGGTGTGCAGCGACTGGTTGCCAGCCGTAACAGACGTGACACCGTAACAGTCGTTACGGGGATTACGGAGGTCATGGAGTACCAGATGTTGCTGCATCGTGGAGCTGTTTTCTGCGTTCTTCCTGGTATTCTGCCAGCAATTCTTGCTCGTGGTTTTGTCCCTATTGATGAGTCGTTCTTATATGTAACCCCAAGCCGTTCCCTTCTGGATACGGAGGCGAAGCGTCGCATTTATATGATGCCGGACGAGGCATTTTCTGAATGTTACCGCCGTGAAATGAGGTTGGGTAAACGAGAAGTGTCTGTTGTTCGTGATGGCAGGTTTTTAAGAAGCCGCACGGTGAAAAGCACCAGAAATGACGGGGGCCATCAATGAGTAGTTATGTTCGCGGTGCTGCGATGCATTGCCAGAATCCCCAATTCTGGCGCTTTCTGACCAGTAAAACAGGGAAGAACGTTTCAAACAGTTCTGAGGCCTCTGTGATTCTGCGTGAGTTTTGCGGGATCTCATCCCGTAAAGAGCTGGCAAAGAACTACGCGGCCAGAAGCATGTATGTCCAGTTAATCAACGAGTTCAACCTCTTTATCAATGGTAAGGGGCGCTGATGAACGGACGTACACCAACGAAGAAAGAGAAACTTTATATACAAGCGGTGCTCACTCACGTGGGTTGCATAGCTTGCATTATTGATGGCCGTGAAATTGAGAATCCAGAGCTGTGGACGGAGCTACATCACGATCCTGATTACGGCAGCGTTGATGAGAATTGCCACTTCCATAGCTTTGGGTTGTGCGCACCACATCATCGCGGTGTTGTGCCTGGTGGTGGGCGTGTGCCTCCGCATATTGCCGTTCGTCACCCTCCCCTGAGTAATTGTGCTCGCTTTGTTGAGCGTTATGGCACAGATGAATTTTTGTGTGCGCAGACGTGGGAGCTGTTGCCGCAGTCAGTTAAAGACGAAATTGGGTTTGATCTTAGTCTTGGTGAAGTACCAGGGGATACCAAATGAGATATACCGGCTTTCGCAAACCAGCGACAAGGAAAAGCAAATACGGCAATAAAAAAACGGTTGTCGATGATATCGCTTTTGATAGCAAAAAAGAGGCTGATTACTACTGCGAACTGAAGCTACTGAGAAAAGCTGGCCGCGTTGTGACGTTTCTTATGCAGGTGCCTTTTCATCTGCCAGGTGGTGTCGTTTATAAACTTGATTTCATGGTGTTTTATGACGATGGGACGATTGATTGTGTCGACACTAAAGGTGTGCGAACAGACGTCTACATCATGAAGAAAAAGCAGGTAGAGGCGCTTTATCCCGTCACGATACGGGAGATCTGAACAGTGAGACGCGATCTGGATAGCTTGTTTGAGCTATGGGCGCTGTGGGTGCGCAATGGCTGCAACGCCCGTAGCGGTTTCGCGTCGATGTTAGAAATGATGATGGTTACGCGCTGCCAGTTTACCGGAGGGGGCGGCGCACCAAATGACTCACTGGAAACCAGTATAGAGGGAGCGGTGACGGCCCTCACGGTAGTTGATGAGACTGCGGCGCTGGTTGTCCGAATTGAATACGGGGCGTGGGAGATTCGGGGCCTCGACATAAATGCACCGCATATTGATAAAGCCCACGCCCTTTCTCTTAGCCTCAGACAGTATCGCCGGAAGCTGGCAAAAGCCAGGGCGTATGTTGTCGACTATTTGAAAAAGCGAAGAGAGTAAAAGTGTCATTTTGAGCTGTTTTGATGGTGTGTAGACATCGGGAACATCGAAAATCTATAAATATATAATTATAGATTTATATAAAAAGTGCTTTACAGGTGGGAAAAAATTTCCTATGGTTATACCCGAAACCGAGCGATACCCGCCCTGGTTAAACCGGAGAAATCTGATGAATAAACAAGTAATTATTTCTGACTGGATCAACAACCCTAACAGCCTGTTAAGCACTGATACTGGCTACCTATTACGCCATGTTAATGGTCGTATGGTCAAAAGCGATGAGCACGAAACCTTTTTCTTTGTTGAAGACGATGGGCGTATCTATGAGGATGGTTACTCTTATGAAGCCCAAACTGGTTGTATCCCTGCGGAGCTGGTGGACGTAACAGAAGATCTGCGCAAAGCATGGCTTGAACAGCAGCAGCGCGGAGATGATTACGTAAACACCTATCAGGAACGCCAGAACGCGCGTCTTGCCCGATATATTGCTCGTGCAGAAAAAGCCAGAAAAGAAGGTGCGGTAGCGCATAAGCGAGCGCATGACCTGTTGGATGTGATCCCGTTAGGCCAGCCGATTTTAGTTGACCATTATAGCGCGAAAGGCCATCGCCGCCGTTTGTCTAAAGCTGATGCGTTATTCAGAAAAGCGTTTGTTGAATGCGAAAGTAAAGCATCACACTACGAGAGCAAAGCCGCAGGTGTTGGTCGTAATGGAATTTCGTCTGATGATCCTGATGC
>NZ_JAHZSO010000001.1:0-3264 GCF_028421345.1 Escherichia sp. S10b | reverse complement strand
GAAAGGCGGACAGGTATCCGGTAAGCGGCAGGGTCGGAACAGGAGAGCGCACGAGGGAGCTTCCAGGGGGAAACGCCTGGTATCTTTATAGTCCTGTCGGGTTTCGCCACCTCTGACTTGAGCGTCGGTTTTTGTGATGCTCGTCAGGGGGGCGGAGCCTATGGAAAAACGCCAACGGCGCGGCCTTTGTCCCTGGCTTCGGCTTTTTGCTCACATGTTCTTTCCGGCGTTATCCCCTGATTCTGTGGATAACCGTATTACCGCCTTTGAGTGAGCTGACACCGCTCGCCGCAGTCGAACGACCGAGCGTAGCGAGTCAGTGAGCGAGGAAGCGGAAGAGCGCCTTATGTGACATTTTCTCCTTACGCTCTGTTGTGCCGTTCGGCATCCTGCCCTGAGCGTTATATCTCTGTGCTATTTTCTACTTCAAAGCGTGTCTGTATGCTGTTCTGGAGTTCTTCTGCGAGTTCGTGCAGCTTCTCACACATGGCGGCCTGCTCGTCAGCATCGAGTGCGTCCAGTTTTTCGAGCAGCGTCAGGCTCTGGCTTTTTATGAATCCCGCCATGTTGAGTACAGTTTGCTGCTGCTTGTTCATCTTTCTGTTTTCTCCGTTCTGTCTGTCATCTGCGTCGTGTGATTATATCGCGCACCACTTTTGGACCGTCTTACCGCCGGTATTCTGCCGACGGACATTTCAGTCAGACAACACTGTCACTGCCAAAAAAACAGCAGTGCTTTGTTGGTAATTCGAACTTGCAGACAGGACAGGATGTGCAATTGTTATACCGCGCATACATGCACGCTATTACAATTACCCTGGTCAGGGCTTCGCCCCGACACCCCATGTCAGATACGGAGCCATGTTTTATGACAAAACGAAGTGGAAGTAATACGCGCAGGCGGGCTATCAGTCGCCCTGTTCGTCTGACGGCAGAAGAAGACCAGGAAATCAGAAAAAGGGCTGCTGAATGCGGCAAGACCGTTTCTGGTTTTTTACGGGCGGCAGCTCTCGGTAAGAAAGTTAACTCACTGACTGATGACCGGGTACTGAAAGAAGTTATGAGACTGGGGGCGTTACAGAAAAAACTCTTTATCGACGGCAAGCGTGTCGGGGACAGGGAGTATGCGGAGGTGCTGATCGCTATTACGGAGTATCACCGTGCCCTGTTATCCAGGCTTATGGCTGATTAGCTTCCCGGAGAGAAACTGTCGAAAACAGACGATATGAACGCCGTAAGCCCCCAAACCGATCGCCATTCAGTTTCATGCATAGTCATGCAACGCGCTGAAAACAATCCTGACGCATTTTTCCGGTTTACCCCGGGGAAAACATCTCTTTTTGCGGTGTTTGCGGCAGAATCGCGTTCAGCGCGTTTCTGCGGTGCGCGTAATGCGACGTTATGGTAAATCCGCAATTTTCCTACCTCGACAATCCTTGCACCAACTTTGCGTTCTCATCTTCCCATTAGTGTCAGTTCTGAATCCAAACTCCTTTGTTATTTCTTCTCTTGATATGGCTATTTTTCCGCATTTTGGACACGTATGTTTTTCATCGGGCGTATTTAAAGATGGTATTTTTAGGTTGATTAACTTCAGCATTAAAGGGGTTATGTCATACAAGTTAGTCATTCCTTTAGAGTTTTTGCCGGTGGAGCGTATTTTTATCCTCAGAATGTCCATTTCTACTAACTTGTTTAAATTTCTCTGAATTGTTCGTCTGTCCTGATTCATTCTTTCGCATAGAAGTGAAATTGATGGGTACACTCTTGCGTCAGGATGATGCATGAAAGATATCAGATTAATCAAAAGTACAAGCTCTGTGTTTCCTATTCCTAGCTTAGATTGGTTTTTTAATAGTTCATTGGGGACGGATGTCCAGCCAGAGTTTAAAATGCTGCGCCCCCATATGGCTAAGATCCTTTCTGGGATCTCTACTGATGAGTGTTCTGTTTTTTTGAGTTCGATTTCTGATTTCAATTTCTGTCACCAATCATAATAACAATACCTATATATATAGGTATTGTTATTATGATTTATTATTTGGGCGGCATCAATGCCGCCCTTTAATTTGACCAAAAAGGCCTAATGTCTAGCACTGGGAAAGGACCTCTCTTACCATCTAATTGAGTAAGATTTTATCTTCCCAGACTTCTTCAAACATAGGACTGACATGTTGGCAAACGTACGATTTGATAATCACAGCTGCGATACAGAACGTCGTCAGCAGTACAAATCTCGTGCTGACGAAGTGCTGCTCTCGCGTTCATACAAGAATCAGGCACATGAAGCGTTAAAATGCGATTCTCCGCAGTCTGATGAATCGATCTTTGATATGCTATCTACTTACTCAGTAAGGTAAGTGGAAAGTGTTTGATGACAACCAAATTCAATAAGTTTGAGCTTCATTCGGCTTTCCGAGACGGGAAGCTGAATGAAAAGTATTTCGTAGATTTACCCTACCTCAAAGAAGAGCAACGCCGGGCATTAGCCTCTTTCTTGGGTGCGATAACTCGTGAAGAGCCTCTTCCAGGGAAAAACAAGCCTTCATGGCTTGATGATAATTCCATTAAAATTTCCGGTACTGATGCGTACGAAGACGGGAACTATTGGCATTATCATTGCGGTCCATATCCAGAAGGGGTCAAACTTAGATCGATGACTTTTAACTTGGGTATGAACGTTGCGGGGCTAACCTCCGCTGAAGTGATCCACTATCAAAAACTCAACGATGGCACGGTGTTTGTCGTAGGCTTCTCCCCTACACATGAGCCCTTCCCTAAGTCTGATGCGGCGCATTACAACCCACTCTTCACTGAATCAGATGATTAAATATCTGAATAGTGGCTGGTAAGGATATGTTGAGATTTTTTTCTCTCAGCTGTAGTCTCTTTTCCTGAAACGAAAAAACCACCTGGGGAGGTGGTTTTTCGAAGGTTCAGTAAGTTGGGGAACTTCTGAACCGTGGTAACAGTCTTGTGCGAGACATGTCACCAAATCTGTCCTTTCAGTGTAGCCGCAGTCAGGCCATCACTTCAAGAACTCTCGATACATCTCTCGCACATCCTGTCTACCAATGGCCGCAGCCAATGGCGATAAGTCGTGTCTTTCCGGGTTGGACTCAAGACGATAGTTACCGGATAAGGCGCAGCGGTCGGGCTGAACGGGGGGTTCGTGCACACAGCCCAGCTTGGAGCGAACGACCTACACCGAACTGAGATACCAACAGCGTGAGCTATGAGAAAGCGCCACGCTTCCCGAAGGGA